>JAFAEW010000140.1 GCA_023423835.1 Bacteroidota bacterium
ATGTACCTGTTTGAATGAGCCGTATCTGCTTTTTTTGCCAGCGCCTGATTCTCAAAAGCAAAATACGCATCTCTCATCGGCAGCCGGTTTATTTCCTGAATTGCAGGATTTTCAAAGACGGGATCGAGAAAAGGTTGCGCAATTGATTGGAATGAAAACAGGGTAATTATTAATAACGAAAGCAATTTTTTCATAGTTGTAATTCTGTCAAACTGAAATTCAAAAATAAGCCAAAATAAAAAGGAATAAAAGAAAGGTTATTTTCGTGTTTTCGCTGCAAAAAAATAATTGCAAAAGATCAATGAATTATTGATTGTGAGTACGGATATTTGAGATTTTAAAACGTTCCTTAGGCTTACCAACAGATCATACAATGAAAAATTTATCCTGGAAAAAATTATTGCCGCATATTTTAGCCATCGTTGTTTTCTTATTGGTGGCAGTTTTATACTGCAAACCGGTTTTGCAAGGCAAGGTGGTAAATCAGCACGACAATCTCGGCTGGCAGGGAATGGCCCAGCAATCATTTGAATTTAAGGAACAGTACGGACATTATCCCTTTTGGACAAACAGCATGTTCAGCGGGATGCCGGCTTATCAGATCGCGATGGATCAACGCGGTTCATTTAATCTCAATAACATTTATCTCTCTAACCTTTTCACTTTCGGATTACCAAAACCCATCAGCTTCTTTTTTCTCTGCTGCTTGTCGTTTTATATTCTGATGAATGTTTTCCGGATCAGGCCATGGATTTCGGTTATGGCTTCGCTCGCTTACGCCTATTGCACCTTCAACCCGGTATTGGTAGCGGTTGGTCACGATACGCAAATTCTCGCTGTCGGATATGCACCGCTTGTTATTGCCGGCCTGTTACTGATCTATCAGCGGAAATATTGGGTGGGAGCGGCTTTGCTTACAACCGGTTTTGCGTTACAGGCAAGTACTTCGCATTTGCAGATTGTGTTTTATACGTTACTGATGTCGCTCATCATCACCATTGCATTTGTTGTTCACTCGGTGAAGAAAGCTCAGCTCAGGCAATGCTTTCTGGCCATGGTACTCGCATTGGGCTGTGGAATTGTAGCATTTTTGTCTAATGCCATCAACCTGCTTCCAACTTATGAATATGCGCATTACAGCATCCGGGGCGGACAAAGTGAGCTGACAAAGGCAGATCCAAAAACCGCTTCAAAGGGCGGTCTGGATAAAGAATATGCCTTCCGGTGGAGTCTCGGAATCCCTGAATCGTTTACCCTTATTGTGCCCGGAATTTATGGGGGAAGTAATGGGGGAAAAGAATACGAAAAATCGAAGTTTGCCGATAAATTAACCGAGGTAGGCTATCCGGAGGAAAACGCGGTAGCTTATGCCAACAGCATTTCATATTGGGGTGATCAGCCGTTTACCAGCGGGCCGGTTTATCTGGGAGCCGTTATCTGTTTTCTTGCAATCCTGGCGATGTTTGTGTTGAAAGGATGGAACAAATGGTGGCTGATAGCGGTGAGCATTCTGTCGGTGATAATGGCATGGGGAAGGAATTTTGAAACCTTCAATTACCTGCTGTTTGATTACTTTCCGTTGTACAACAAATTCAGGGCGCCAACGATGGCCCTGATGATGATACAGTTTTGTTTTCCCGCGCTGGCAGCATTGGGATTACAACAAATATTATTTACCGAGGAAAAGAAGGAGGAATTGCTGAAACGATTGAAAAACGGCGGTATTGCCATCGGTGCAATCCTGCTGATTTTGATTGCTTGTTACATCAGCTTCGATTACAGCGGCCCGTCGGACAAGCAGATGCAGGATCAGTTCACCAACGCGATGTTGCAACAGGCGGCAGCTTCCGGACAAAGCGAAGCGGCGGTTCAGCAGCAGGCGCAGGAATTCGGAAAATCGTTTGTCAACGCAATTCATCAGGATCGTCAATCACTGTTTGGAAGCGACCTTATTAGAACCATCATCCTTATTGTGCTTGCAGGAGGAATACTGTGGTTTGGAGTGAAGCAAAAATTAAAACCTTCATTCGTCATCGCTGCCCTTCTGATACTTTCGGCTTTTGATCTGTTGTCGGTTGGACGAAGATATTTTAATGACGACAGTTTTGTGGACAAAGACACCTACAAGAGCGAAGCATTTGCTCCCACGCCGGCCGATCTTGCTTTGAAAAGCGATACCGGATATTACCGCGTATTCAATCAGACTACGGATACCTATAATGAATCGACGACCTCGTATTTCAACAACTCGATCGGAGGTTATCATCCCGCAAAATTGCAGTTGTACCAGGATTTAATCGAAAATCAGCTAGCCAAAGGAAATATGAACGTATTTAATATGCTGAATACAAAATATTTCATCGTTCCGAATCCAAAAACCCGCCAACCCGAAGCGCAATATAATCCTTTCGCCTACGGTCCTGCCTGGCTGGTAAGCGGCATCAGGATCACCGGTTCTGCTGATGAAGAAATGGCCGCATTGGATAGCACCGACCTGAGAGATACGGTGTTGATAAGAGACAAATTCGCTAACGGTGTGAATAAGGATTTTTCAAGAGACAGCACCGATAACATAAAGCTGATCTACAACCATAATGATACGATCCTTTATGAGAGCACTACAAAAAATGGCGGCTTTGCAGTATTCAGCGAAATATATTATCCCGCAGGATGGGAGGCATTTATTGACGGTAAACCGGTTCCTTATTACAATGTTGATTATGCCCTCAGAGGAATGAATGTGCCGCCGGGCAGGCATGAGATCAAATTCGTATTTGCTCCGGAAATTTATTTCCTTTCAAATACCATCACTTTCTGGGGAAGCCTTGTGTTGTACCTGTTGATAGCAATTGTGGTTGTATTATTCTTCACCAATAGATTAAAGGTGGATAAATAATGAGGGTGCAAAAGATCTTTTGTCTTGCACCCTACTGTTTTTTGCCCGCGAAAACGGGAGGTCAAAAGGCAATTGATGCATTTTACCGTTTACTCTCCCTGCAGGCTGAAGTTGTTTGCATCAGTACGAAAAATAATGATACGGCTGCTGATGAAACTCCTTACCGGGTAAAACGCGTTTTATCGAACAGTTCATTGCGTTACATCAATATTTTTTATCCTTTTAAGTTAATCCGGCTCATCAGACAGGAAAATCCCGCTCTGCTGGAAATGGAACAGCCGTATTTTGGATGGATGATGGTGCCCGTGAAAAGGATTACGTCAAAACCTTTATTGGTAAGATCGCATAATATTGAAGGATTACGTTTTAAAACCATTGGAAAATGGTGGTGGAAAATCATGTGGCGATATGAAAAATGGGTTTATCAGAAAGCCGAACACATCTTTTTCATTACCGATGAAGACCGGAAATACGCTATAGAAAAGATGGGCGTTGATCAAACAAAAGCGGTTACGATCCCGTATTCAATCGAACAAACCGCCGCCCCTTCGCTTGCCAAAAAACAAATTGCAAGAAGGAATTTACTGGTGAGACATGGATTGAAGGAAAGCGACACCTTATTATTATTTAATGGCGCTTTCGATTACCTCCCAAACGTGGAAGCGCTTCGCGAATTGTTGCCGCATTTTAATGCGTTCGGCAAACAAAATCCGCGCTTTAAATTGATTATTTGCGGAAAGGACATTCCAAAGGATATGATCGCTGACAAACAAAATCAGGAGGTGATTTTCGCCGGATTTGTACCCGATATTTCAGAATATTTTCTGGGAGCCGATGTTTTTTTAAACCCGGTTGTAACGGGCGGCGGCATTAAGACAAAGTTGGTGGAAGCATTGGCGAATAATTTAACCGCTTTGTCGTTTACACAAGGCGCCATCGGGATAGATCCCGCATGGTGCAACGGAAAACTGATTGTAGTTGAAAACCACGACTGGCAATCGTTTCTTAACTTTATTGAGCCTGCCACAGAGATAAGAACTTCGGTAGGGAAAGCATTTTTTGACCATTTTTCTACGGCAAGCCAGTTGGAAAAAATCAAAGGCATTTTGTAAGGCTTTCCCACAACAAGCCGGATGTTTTCTCCCACGAAAAATGCTTTTTTCTTTCTTTTCCTTTTTGGATCAGGGTTTTTCGCAATTGCCCATCATCGGCTATTTTAATCATTGCGGTTTTAATAGCATCGACATTATAAGGATCTACCAACAGCGCTGCATCACCAGCCACTTCCGGCATGGAAGTAACGTTGGAACAAATAACAGGCACTTCGCATTGCATCGCTTCAATGATTGGAATTCCAAATCCTTCAAAGTAAGGAACAAACACAAAGGCAAGGGCAGATGCGAGCACATTATTCAAGTCGGAATCCTTCAGCCTTCCGGTAAAAATCACGCTGTTCGGATCTTTCATTGACTGATGAAAGGCTCTGATTTCATCCATCTTATACATTCCATGTCCGGCAATTACCAGTTTGACCCCACTTTCGGTTTCGCTTTTAAAACGGTCAAAGGCGTCGAGCAATCGCACAATATTTTTTCTCGGATGAAGGGTGCCGACAAACAGAAAATAGTCATCGCCATTTGTATATTCAAATTTTACCGCCGATTTTACAGCTTCGTTTACCGGTTTAAAGAAACTCTGGATTCCATTGTACAACACGTCGATCTTTGCAGGGTCAATGCCGTAGGTATCAACGATATCTTTTTTACTGAAATTTGAAACCGTTCCGATTCTGCAGGCCCTTTCAGCAAATTTGGGAAAGTAGTAATTGTAGTATTTCCGGTTGCTCCATTTGAGATCGTTTGGATTATGGTGAAAATTTATATCATGGATAACGGCATATTGTTTTCCCGGCCATCCCAAACATAAAATGCCATCCGGCGATAAAAACAGATCCGGTTTAATTCTATTCAAAATATTTTTTACACTCCATTCAAACCAGGCAATATTCAAGACAGCATGCTTTGCAGGAGGAAATAGTTTATGCGGAATGACATTATCTGAAAAAATAAATTCCTCCTCAATCTCAGAGTCAAACAGAAAATGAAAACGGACTTCAGGATGTGCACTCACAATATGTTTCATGGTGTTATAGGTAAACCATCCTATTCCATCCATCCGGTCCTTTCTGAGTAAACGCGTATTG
This sequence comes from Bacteroidota bacterium, assembly GCA_023423835.1. GTDB lineage: Bacteria > Bacteroidota > Bacteroidia > Chitinophagales > Chitinophagaceae > JAFAEW01. The sequence continues at coordinate 5,100 of JAFAEW010000140.1, forward strand.
ACAACGATCTCCATTTCCTTTAAATTTCGATTCGCGGCAAAGTTGCCGGATTTACCATTCGCCAGCCACAAATATTTTTGATGTAGTCAGATTAAAAGTCATCGGTTAAAGATTTATTCTGATTCTAAAACTCTTTCCACAGATCAATTTCGCAAAGAATTATAGGTATCAAAAATACGCGTTTGCCCAATTCTTGCGGCTCATGGGTCAAAACTTTTAACTCAAATGATTGTGATAGTCGCGGTTTCTGCTGCCGGTTCCGATGTAAAATAAAGAGGCTCTAAGTTCAAGCGGTTTAACCGTTAAGACGCAGGTAAGACAGCATCATCAGGCTCTTATTAACAAGTCCGTTCTTTAAGATTTTGTGAGGAAATTTTGATTGAAAAAGTATCATTTTCCGGATAGCATCCGGGATTTCCGCTTCACCCGAATATTGCTTCAGATCGTCAACCCTTCTGATCTTTAGGTTTCGCATCAGGCGCCAATAATAATCGTATGCGAAAACATTTTTCAAAAATCCCTTCGGCAGATGATGGAAGAGATAGAGGTTTTCAGGAATTTCTACGGCCGGATTTCTAAAGGATGATTTTGTAATCTGGTATTCATTCAGACCGATATTAATCAGCGGCTTTTCGATCGCAAAAAACTTTCTGTATTTGCCAAGGTATCGCATGTAAAACTCAATATCCACCACCCATTTCAGGTTTTCATCATACAATAACTCCCCTTGGTTTTTTATCAGTGTGGTACTTGGATGTCCGATAAAATTTTTGCGAAAAAGATTGTAGGGCGAAGATTGAAGCATCTTTTTTTCGGACTTACCAATAGTATAGCAATCTTTCAGATTTCCGGCCGGATCTATCTCACAAAATCCGGAAAAAATAAAACCGGCAGGATTTTCTTTTGCAGCCTGTGCAAAGTTCAGCAACGAATTTTCATTTGAAAACCAATCGTCATCATGCATCATTTTGATCCAATCGCCGTTTGCAAGCCTGATTGCATTATTCCAATTGCCGGGGGAACCAAGTGCGGGGCGGTTTTGCAGGTATTTCACAGGAAAATTACCGGCATACTGATCAATCAAAATTTTGACTTCATCGTCGTTGCTGTCGTCCGAAACAATGACTTCAAAATCTCTGAAAGTTTGAACAGAAATACTATCCATCAGCCGTTTTAAATAAGCTGCATTTTTATAAGCAGGAATGCAGATAGAAATGAAAGGCATGATCGGAACAATTATTTTCTGGCAAGGATCACGAGGTGAAAAGGTGAAACTTTTTGTTTATAAAAAGGTTTGAAGCCGCATTGCAACAGCAACGTTTCCAACAGATCAAAATTAAAAACATGATGATGAACCGTCCGGTTTTTAAAGTTCTGCATAACACGCTCTTTCAACTCTTCGTCGGAAGAATTGTTGCTATCTCTCTGGCCATCATGCAACCGCAAAACCTCTTCAAAATGCGTGCTGTCATTTTCGTCTACGTCGCGTTCGTAATCCTCGAGCAGATGATCAAATTCTGTATAAGGCCGCCGGTGATCGAAGGTGTGGTCTTTATCAGGAAGTACTAATACGATTGTTCCTTCCGGCTTCACCACCCGGTGCCACTCTTTCAGCGCTTTTATAGGATTGGCAATGTGTTCAAGACTGTGAGACGACAACAAAAAGTCATAGCAATTATCCTTTACCTCCGATAATTCACTTGCTTCGAGTATGAATTGGTGACCGGTTTTTCCATCGTAATAATTGTAGCTGTTTCCTTCTTCCAGCTTTCCTTCCCAAATCGTTTCGTTGCTGAAATTAACGCCATCGATCTGCTTTGCATAAAGATAAACCGGAAAAAATCCCCTGATGGAAAATATGCGGCTTGGACCGCCGATCTCAAGCCCCGTTTTATTTTTCAATTTCTTACTTTGCTTGATCAGTTTCCTTTTCTGTGGCCGCAAAATGTAGGAAATCGTTGTTGTTAATCCCGGCAAACCCTTCATGTTCAATATTTGGACTGCAAAGTAAAAAAGTAAACGCTAAAAAAGAACCAAATAAAACATCAACAAGTCCACGCGCTGAAAAATTCAGGCCGCCTGCTCAAAAAAATCGCGTTAGCATCTTTAAAAATTCAAGCTGAAATTTAATTTTAAAAAGATCATTTCAAAACCGTTTTGAGCAGTCTCTTTATTCGTTTTCCATTGCTGCCAGCAGATAAATTAAACTCGCCGTTCCGTCCATTGTTGGTTCATTCGTGCTGTAATCTCCGAAATCATCGTGGTAGACTGCGAGGTTACTTTGAAACGGCTCGTATGTATCGGGATGATATAATTTTATTCCGATGAGATTATCGAAAATGGAAGTATAGACCGGCCCATCAATCAAACCCCCGTTAACCGGATAGTTTTTAAGATGGGTGAATGCCGAATGCGGATCTACGGGCGTATCGCCATTGGCAGGTAATCCGTAAACCATCGAGGTTCCCCAGGGATTCAATCCAAAAAGCCAGTCGAAGTTTGCCTGTTCCAGTTCAGCGAAACGCTTATCGCCCGTCAGTTTCCGAAACCAATAGCATTGTATGGCGAAGCTGGTCGTTAAATTATTGCTGCACCAGATGAAGGGAATTCCGCGATAAAATGGATTTTGCCTGGCTCTTTCCCAAACCAGTTCAATTCCGGTGCGATACCATGAAATCAGGCTGTCCCTTCGATCATCCTTCAGAATTTTTGCCAATTCGTAATGTCCCAGGTTGATAAACGGATAATACTGGTAATGGTTAGCCGTATCGCGGTAAAGCCACGGCGTTACGCTTTCGAGTGTTGCATAATAAAATGCGGAATCGCTGTAATCCTTATTGACATTGAATTTTTGAAGGGAAGCGAAAGCGAGTTCCATATCGTCGGTCCAGTTTTCCTCTGCATAGATGTAGGGAGATAATACCGAAACCGTTTGGGTAACGCCGGGTTTCTTTTGGGCAAATCGCAAAGCCGAGATCGATTTTTCGAACAGGCGGCGTGAAAATGCCGGTTGCACGGTTTCAAATATTTCGCTTCCAAGGGCAAAAGCGGAAGCAAACTTTGCGGCAGTGGAACTTGTACCCGTCGTTGCATTCAGAAATTTTCCTCTCTGCTGCGGATTACCATCGATGAAATAAACGGGACGCTGATTGCCGCGTCCATAAAAGCTGTCTTCGGATGGAATGCGCATTCCCTGGTGGTCGCGGTCATCGGCAATCTGGTTAAACATAATATCCGGCTCCGGGTGCATTTTCAGCAGCCATTCTAGTCCCCATTTTGCTTCATCCATCACATCCGGAATTCCGTTTTTCCCATTCAGCCCGCTTGCCTGTTTTTCATCAGAAAAGACACCGGGAAAATCGCGGTAAGCTGCCAGCAAATGATAGGTGGCATTGGCAGAAGTGGTCGAGTACTGCAGATAATCTGACGCATCATGCCAGCCTCCGGCCACATCTACAAAACTGCTGTCGGGCATCGGTCCATACAATGTATAGCCATCGGCGGTGTGACAACTGTCTTTTAGAAAAGGATTGAAATAGCTCCGCTGTTGTCGCATATAAAAAAGACAGAAATCCGCTGCTCCCGCATACACATTTTCGGCAATCGGGAAAAAAGGCGACCGCGCTTCGCCGGCAATTATATAATAAGTTCCCGGTTTATTGAAAGAAGTGAAGTTAATCCGGCAACTGTTGGTAAACGGTCCATACGCGCCAAATGAAGCTGAAGGTCGCCCGGAGAACACGACTTTTCCGGTAACGGAATCTACCAGCCGGAATTTTTCAAACGGTATTTTTTTCGAATGAACATTCGCAGCCGTTGTTGCCCAAACTGCCGTCTTAAGACCGGAAGGTTTATAGCCAAGTTGATTGATACGGATCCAACTGCTGGTAGTATCTTTATTTTTTCCGGCGGACGCACTGAAGGAATATAGCATTAGAGCGTGAAAAAACAGGCATAGAGGGAAGAACGTTTTGGCCATAGAATTTAAGTTTAAATGCAAAATATGATCCATCCGGTGCAACTATTACCGTCAGATCACAAGGTTTTCCTTATGTTTCAAACCATCAAAATCGAGTTCGGAAATCATCTGTAATCCCTTCAATGGTTTTATGAGTGCGATAAGATCTTTCACAAACTGCTGATCAATCTCATCCCCCTTAATAAGCCATAAAAAGTCGAGATTTCTGAATTGAGGAATCAGGTATTCACCATCATCCTGGTTCTGGTAAACATAGTGATCAACATTCCGTTGACTGTCCGGTGAATGATAAACGGGAAAATGATAATCCCGGTTTTTTTTCTTGATATGCAAATCAACGTCCGGAAGGATGCAAAAATCATAGGGCAGGTAATGATTCAACATCCAGCAAAAACGGTAGTTCTTTACAGGAATCATTATGCCCAGCAATCTCGATCCTTCAAAGAAATCTCCGGTAGTTTTATCGATATCGAGAACAAGCTTCAATGGTATTTAAAATTGAATGATAAAATCCATCTGCTTTCCATCTCTCAACACGATCAGTTTGGTTTGATCGCCCTTTTTAAAATGTTGCAAAGCCTTCATATAGGAAACAACATCTACAAATTTATATTCTCCGATTTGTAATAAAATGTCTCCGCCTTTCAATCCCGCTTTTTCGGCCGGTTTGCCTTTGCTTACTGCATCGATGCGCATGCCGGTGCCGGTAAAACCGTAGTCGGGCATTACGCCGAGCGTCACGGGAAGCGAAACCTGCTGCATCTCCTGATCCTTGGTTTTAGTGAAATCGAGCTTTCCGTATTTCCCCGACGCTTCTATGATCCGGCTGATGTAATCGATGATCTGCATTTCGCCCCTGAAATTTATCTTTTGCCAATCGTCCGTGGCTTTATGATAATCGCTATGACTGTTTGTAAAGAAAAACAAAACAGGGATATCCTTATGATAGAAAGATGAATGGTCGCTCGGGCCACTGCCGCTGCTGTCGAATTTTATCGCGAGATGATCGTGTCCGATCTCGTTAAACAGCTTTCCCCAGGTTGGTGAAGTTCCATAACCGCCAATCGTGAGCTTATGCGTGGTGTCATATCGTCCGATCATATCCATATTTATCATGTAGTTGGGAACAATGTTTACCGTTGGATGCTCAAGCCAGTATTTCGATCCCAATAATCCGAGCTCTTCTCCCGAAAAAGCTATAAATAAAAAATTGTTCGAAGGATTTTTCTGCTGCTTCAGGATGCGCACAAGTTCTATCAATGCGGCCGTTCCGCTGGCATTATCGTCGGCCCCATTATGAATCTCTCCCTGCCCGTCGAGGCTGTTATGATCTTCCCCAAAACCAAGGTGATCGTAGTGTGCACCAATTATTATGGTAGTCGGCTGGTTGAAGTTGAGCATTCCCACAACATTCTTTCCGGTTCGTTGCGAACGCTTCAGGCTTGTCCGGAGGTTGATATTGTAGGAAGCAGTATGATCTGGAAAATAATTTTTCATTGCAGCATTGGTAACAAACAATACAGGAATCGTGTAGGCCGAACTTGTATCGTTTTTATTGTATTGAATATTGTCAACGAGGTTGCTGCTGTTGTAAACGATCAGAGCAGTTGCATTTTTTCCCGCTGCTCTTTGTGTCTCCTCTTTGATGGCCTGATTGATATCAAAATGAGGATTGTGGGCATTCTCAGCAACGACATCCTTTACATCGTAAAACCAGGGTGTATTCTTTTCCGGAAGTCCCGGCGTTGCAACCCCATTTAATTGTGAATTGGCAGAATACGGCAGCGGAAAATAATCCGATTTCAGTTGCAGCTCCCTATCGTTTACGGTAAAATGAGTGGCAGAATCATCGATCTGCTTTCCTTCATTGATCTCAAATTCCTGCACATAACCTTCGGTTCCCTTGGCCGCCAGTCCATATTTTGCAAACTGTCCGGCAATATATTCCATCGCCATTGTTTCGCCTCTGCTGCCCGTTCTTCTTCCTTCGAGTTTATCGGATGCAAGAAATTCAATATGTTTTTGAATATTCTGCAACGTGATCTTATCGGCCCGTTCCTGTTGCTTTCGCTCCTTTTTCGATTGTGCAAATGTTATGGAAGGAACGAGCAATATGAGAAGAAGTAATTTTTTCATGTCCAGTTGATTGTTTGAGGGCAAAGGTAAGAAGCAGAATGAAAACTGATTAACAGAGATAAAGCAGGAAGCTAAATCCTGTACAATCCGTTATTTTGCAGAAAAGTTGAGGGTGAAAACAAGATGCGAAAAGATTGCGCTTCATCATTCTGAAATCAATTTCCATGTCTTTGGAAACGGTGAAGCGCCGCTGTTTTGCTTTCACGGCTATGGCAATAGCGGGCGCAGCTTTGAATTTTTGAATGAATACCTGGGAAACCGTTTCACTTTTTTTTCCATTGATCTTCCATTTCACGGCGAAAGTAAATGGAATGAATCTTATCCTATAAACCCGTCAGATCTGATACAAATTCTTAAACTGCTGTTGGAAAAACATGGTTTCGGAGGAAAAATGATCAGCCTGTGCGGCTATAGTTTAGGAGGCAGAATCGCATTGGCTTTAACCGAGCTGATGGCTGCTGAAGTGGAACGGACCGTATTGATCGCACCGGATGGTCTTCACATGAATTTCTGGTATTGGGTCGGTACGCAAACGCAGACCGGAAATTTTATTTTCAACAGGATAATGAAACATCCGCAATTTGTGGAACGCTTTTTCGCATTGGCTGAAAAAAGAGGATGGGCGAGTAAAAGGGAAATTGATTTTGCGGGATACTATGTTCGCACCGAAACGGCAAGGTTGAATTTATACAACCGATGGACCTTCCTCAGAAAATTCAAACCGTCAATTCGGAACTTAAGAAGGGTGATTCTAAAATTCAACATTTCCGTTCGCATGTTGTTTGGCATCAATGATCCGATCATTTTAAGCAAGCGAAGTGAAAAACTGAGAAAAGGCATTCCCCATGTGAAAGTAGATATTGTATCGGCAAATCATTTTTTATTAAACAGAAGTCATGCAGACGACATAGTAAAAATGTTTTATTGAATAATGTTATGGCAGAGGAAAAGGATTTGAGAAGATAAACAATAAGCAATTTTTTTGATATAAACAGTCCGAGTTGAACGATCTGAATCTTTATACTTTCATTTTAGCGGTCTCGATTTTATTGGCTGCGGGATACTACCTGCTGATTTTGATATACCGGTTCTGGTTGAAAGTAAGTGCTAAACACCAGGTTGCAACTTCAGGATTCTCAACCGGATTTTCAATTCTCATTCCTGCCAGAAACGAAGAGCGAAACATTGAAAGATGTATCCGGTCGATTTTTGCAAACGATTATCCGGCGGATTTATTCGAAGTACTGGTGGTGGATGATTTTTCAGAAGATGATACGGCGAAAATTGTTCAGATTCTGCAAAATCAATATCCGCAATTGCGGCTGATTCAACTGAAAAATTATGTAGATCATCCGATCAATTCGTATAAAAAGAAGGCAATTGAAACGGCCATTCTGCAGTCTGACTTTGATTTCATTCTGACCACCGATGCTGACTGCGAACTGCCGGATACCTGGCTGGCAGCATTTGATGGGATAATAAGAAAAGAAGATCCGCTTTTTATTGCGGCACCGGTGAAAATAAAATATACCGGCACCTTTCTATCGCTTTTTCAAAGCCTCGATTTTCTGAGTCTGCAGGGAATTACGATGGCGGCCGTGGGCGCCGGTTTACATACGCTTTGCAATGGCGCCAACCTCGGATATTCGAAAGAGGCATTTTACAATGTGGATGGATTTAAAGGCGTTGATAACATCGCGAGTGGTGATGATATGTTGCTGATGTATAAAATACAGGAAAAATTTCCCGGCCGCATTGGCTATCTTTTATCGCGCCAGGCAATTGTGGAAACACAACCGATGCAAACCTGGAAAGCCTTTTTCAATCAGCGTATAAGGTGGGCAAGCAAGACGGGATTTTACGATGATAAAAAGCTGTTACCCTTGCTATTGCTCGTATATTTTTTCAATCTCGATTTACTTCTATTGCCGGTTTTCAACTTTTGGTGGCCTGATCTAATCCTGTGGTGGCTTTTTTTATTGCTTGTAAAAATCGTGATAGAGCTGTTCTTTCTCTGGCCCGTTGCCCGGTTTTTTGGTTACACCCGGTTACTGATCTGGTTTCCGTTTTTGCAACCGTTTCATATTGTTTATACAGTTGTTGCCGGCTTTCTGGGGAAGTTCGGAGATTTTGAATGGAAGGGAAGAAAGGTGAAGTAGTAAACTGAACCGGCAGGAGAAAAACGAAAGTCACGGCAATCGGCGGTAATCTTTGAATCTGGCTTCTGAACTATCAATTATCTCCCTAACTTTCGGTTTAAAAAAATTAATGTCGAGACAATCATGGCTGCTGCTGTTTTTTATTATCCTGAAATTTGCGCTGCAATATTTCCTGATCAATCCTGTGTACGATCTCCAGCGGGATGAATATCTGTACCTCGATCAGGCCAATCACCTTGCGTGGGGATACGCCTCGGTTCCACCGTTTACCAGTTGGAATTCGCTTCTTATTAAAGCATTGGGAAATTCGGTTTTCTGGATAAAATTCTTTCCCGCGCTTTATGGCTGCCTCACGCTTTTCCTGGTGTGGAAGATGGTAGAACGTTTAAACGGAAACCTTTTTGCCTGCTGCCTTTCCGCCGTCACCATTATCTTTTCAGTGATTCTCCGGCTCAATATTTTGTATCAGCCCAACTCGTTTGACGTTTTAAGCTGGACCGCGCTGTATTTTGCTGTCATCGCTTTCATTCAAACAAAAAAATCGCGATGGTTGTGGATCGCCGGACTGGTGTTTGCTTTTGGATTTTTGAATAAATACAATATTGCCTTTTTGACGGCAGGATTGGTACCTGCCTTACTTATCACTTCTGAAAGAAAGATCTTTCTTAATAAGCATCTTTATTTTGCAGCAGCGATTGCATTGGTATTGATCCTGCCGAATCTCATCTGGCAATATCAAAATGACTTTCCGGTGGTAAAACACATGCAGGAACTGGCTGCCACGCAACTGGTAAATGTTGACCGTTTCGGGTTTTTGAAGGCGCAGATCATGTTTTTCCTTTCGGGCATCTTCGTTCTTATCGTGGCATTCATTTCCTTCTTTGTTTATCCGGCATTTAAAAAATTCAGGTTTGTCTTCTGGTCGTTTTGGTTTACCTTGATCCTGTTTTTATATTTCCGCGCCAAGGATTATTACACCATAGGATTGTATCCGGTGTTGATAGCATTCGGATCGGTTTACCTGGAACATCTGCTTTCTTCCCTAAGTGTCCGTTTTGTAAGGTGGGTAGTCGTGCTGATTCCGCTCTTGATTTTTGTTCCGATGATGCAATACATTTTTCCGGTTCTCACACCGGATCAGATCTATCAGAAAAGGGAAAAATTTGAGGCGCTCGGGCTCACAAGGTGGGAAGATGGGAAAGAGCATAACCTGCCGCAGGATTTTGCGGATATGCTCGGATGGAAAGCCATTGCAGCAGCTACCGATAGCGTTTACCAGACGATCGATGACAAAGAACACACGCTCGTTTTCGCCGATAACTATGGGGAAGCCGGCGCGGTCAACTATTATTCTACCATTAAAAATTTAAAAGCAGTTTCGTTGAATGCAGACTATATCAATTGGTTTCCTAAAAACAAATCCTACCGTCAGATTTTAATCGTCAAGGAAAGAGATGATGACGAATCAGATGATCCTGAAATGAAAACCGAACATTCCCTGTTTAATTCAATTGAATTTAAGTGGCGTTTAAACAATCCTTATGCAAGGGAAAACGGTGCAACGATCTACCTCTTATCTGATCCGAAAGTCGATCTTAATAAAGTGATTGAGCAGATGATCAGAGAAGGGGATAACTAAGACCGCAGAAAAATTGTTTGACGGATATTTCTATCTCCATTTTCGAACAGGTGAAGGCGGGCTTAAGGATTCCGTTTAGATGACAATTGAATCGAAACGAATGGTTTTGCCAAATTAAAATTTCTCTCAGTGCAGAAATTTATTTTTGCAATTGTGATCAATTTGTGGGGAATTCTGTTCATGTAAGGCAAAAAAAGGCCCCGTTTCCGGAAACCTTTATAGTGTCTGTGGGAGTTGACGGGTTCGAACCGCCGACCCTCTGCTTGTAAGGCAGATGCTCTGAACCAGCTGAGCTAAACTCCCTTATTTGTTGGGAGTGCAAAGATAAGGCTGAACAAATATCTGCCAAATTTTTTCGTGCATTTCTCTAAAAAAATTACTCATCATCTTCTTCATAATAAGCATCTTCATTGTCATAATATGCCTTCGACCAGGCCTCCACTGCTTCATCGCTGATCAGTTCAATGATATCATAGATCGAGTCTGATTTTCTTTTCCATTCGCTGATGACTTCACTTTTGTATTTAACCACATACATGCAATTGTCGGTTTCCAGTTTTACCTGAATGAGCGTAAGTTCATTATTATCTTCGGTTTCCTGTACTATATAATAACATGCGGGCTCTAATAATGAATAGGAATACATATTTCTTCTCCTGATTTCTTTAATTTTTAATAATGTTTGTTCTTCCGTCGTTTTTTAAGGATAGGCGGCAGCTTATTGGAGTTAGTTAGAAGCGGGAGGGTCACAAAAGTAATTATTATTTACGGTTAAGCCGGAAGAGCGCCAACTAATAATTTGTTAGAAGAAAAATTTGCGATCTTATCACTCTTTTTCAATGCAGTATAAATGACATTTTTCTCTATGCTTTCCAGGGGCTAAAAATGGAGCCTTCGGAAAATTCTGCAAAATTGCCGGATTCGGATCGACTCAAAAAAAATAGCCGTTCCGGTGATGAACAGCTATTTCTAAAAATTCCGCTATCTCTTTTATCTGAAATCTGCGTAGTTTACAGTGGTTGCCGGATCTGCTTTTACGGGCTGATCCTGGTGCTGATAACCGGTTGGAGCCGGATTTTCAATGATTACCACCTTATCCTTGGTATGGAAAACGCTTGCAAGCGTAGGTGCAATTACCAGCGAAACGATTGACATCAGCTTTATGAGAATGTTCATTGAAGGTCCGGAAGTATCCTTAAACGGATCTCCCACGGTATCTCCGGTAACGGCTGCTTTATGCGGCTCACTTTTCTTCATAAACATTTCGCCATTGATTTCAACACCCTTTTCGAAGCTTTTCTTGGCATTATCCCAGGCGCCGCCTGCATTGTTCTGAAAGATTCCCATTAATACGCCGCTCACGGTAGCTCCGGCCAAAAATCCACCCAAAGCTTCAGGACCTAAAATAAAACCGATAACGATGGGAGAAATGATGGCGATGGCACCGGGCAACATCATCTTTTTGATGGATGCACTGGTACTGATGGCCACGCATTTGTCGTATTCCGGTTTTCCCGTTCCTTCCATAATTCCCGGGATGGTGCGAAACTGTCGTCTCACTTCTTCCACCATGGCCATTGCGGCTTCCCCTACTGCACGAATGGCAAGAGCGGAAAATATAAATGGTATCATTGCTCCAATAAATAAGGTAGCAAGAACATTTGCCTTATAGATATCGATTCCATGAATTCCTGCCACACCTACAAAGGCCGCGAACAGGGCGAGTGCAGTTAAGGCAGCAGAAGCAATTGCGAATCCTTTACCGGTGGCCGCGGTTGTATTTCCTACCGCATCGAGCACGTCGGTTTTTTCACGAACATCGGGAGGTAATTCGCTCATTTCTGCAATTCCACCTGCATTATCTGCAATCGGTCCGAAAGCATCGATGGCAAGCTGCATGGCAGTAGTGGCCATCATTCCTGCGGCTGCAATTGCCACGCCGTATAATCCGGCAAAAGCGTAGGATCCGTAAATACCGGCTGCCAACACGAGAATCGGCCAGAAGGTAGATTCCATTCCCACGGCCAGACCGCCGATCACATTGGTACCATGACCGGTTCCGCTTTGACGGATGATGCTCAACACCGGCCTTTTACCCATTGCGGTATAAAATTCGGTGATCATACTCATTAAAGTTCCAACGGCCAATCCGACGATGATAGCGCCCAATACGCCGTTTTGTGTGATTGCTTTTGCGCCTTCCAGCACCTGTGTGGTACCAGGAATATAGTCGCGTTGCAAATAGATTTCTCCTTCAGGAAGAATATAGTAAACTAAAAATGCACTTGCTATGGCGGTTAAAATAATCGATCCCCAGTTGCCCAGGTTCAGCGCTTTTTGAACCACATTGGTATGGATTCCCGCGCTGTCCTTAATACGCACGAGCAGCGTTCCAACGATGGAAAACAGGATACCGACGCCCGCTATCAACATCGGCAGCAGGACCGGCGCATAACCTCCGAAATTATCGTGTGGCGAGAGGGCTTCCTGTCCTAATACCATTGTTGCCAAAACCGTAGCTACATAGGAACCGAAAAGGTCGGCACCCATTCCTGCAACGTCACCCACATTATCACCCACATTATCGGCAATTGTGGCCGGATTCCTCGGATCGTCTTCGGGGATTCCTGCTTCCACTTTACCAACAAGGTCGGCGCCTACATCCGCAGCCTTCGTATAAATGCCACCTCCCACACGGGCAAAGAGCGCTATACTTTCTGCTCCCAGTGAAAAGCCGGTCAAAACCTCAATTGTTTTCAGCATCTCGGCGCTATCGGCAGCAGCGTCGGGTGCGTAGATCATTTTCAGCACAATAAACAATCCGCCGAGGCCTAAGACCGCCAGACCTGCAACGCCGAGTCCCATTACCGAACCTCCGGTAAAGGAAACGTTTAACGCTTTAGAAAGGCTGCTCCGTGCTGCCTGCGCCGTTCTAACGTTTGCCTTCGTTGCCACTTTCATTCCAATATATCCGGCCACCGCACTGAACACGCCTCCCACAACAAAAGACAAGGCGATCAACCAATGCGAATGCGGATTACTTTGCGCCATTACCGCCAATAAAATCGCGATAATGATGACGAAATAGGAAAGAATTTTCCATTCTGCCTTCAAGAAAGCCATTGCTCCTTCTGCAATATATTTGCTGATTTCCTGCATTCTTGATGTACCCGGATCTTGCCTGCTCACCCATCCGAATTTCATAAGGGTGTAGATCAGGCCGATAATCCCCATAACAGGAACCGCATAAAACAAACTGTCCATAAGCTGTTATAAATAATTTTTTTAAATGGCGGCAAAAATAGGGGATATTAACCATATTTAAACATTCGTTGCCGGTTGCAATCCCGGCCCGGAAGGACTTTTTTGAGCAAAAGCATCCGATGTCGCCGGCAATTTGATCATTTTGTTTTATTCTTGCCTTCTATTTCTTAATTTGCCTTTATGATGACGAAGAAAACCAGTATGCCCCGCGAATTTGCTTTAAAGAGCTATATCATTGCCGTAATCGTAAATGGTCTGGTGTCGGGTGCGCATCTTGTAAATGGAAAAGGTGTGGGTGAAAATTTCTTCTATACCTTCGACACCTACGTTTTTATGGCAAAGGTTTACGGTTATTGTTTGATGGTGAGCACCATATTTTTTGCCGGTATTTACTTCATCATTTACCTCATGGCCTTATTGTACGACCGTATGAACCGCGAAAAGCTCTTCTGGCTGATATTCGCGGTCGGACTTTCACTTACGGTAGCCGTTTACAGTCTGTTCAGGGAAGTGTGGCATATTTATACAACCGACATGGAGGTACTCGCTGCCATCGCCGCCTTTTCAATCCTCGTGAGCCTTTCAAGCCAATATCAGTTGCTGAAGGATTTTGTACATGGGGAAGAATTGCTGAGTTTACATGAGACCTGAGCCATCTACTCAGGCATCTGCCTGCAGTTCTTAATAATCAGTTAGCTTTGCAACCCTTAATTGAAATTTATGGCATCAAAGTATAGTCAGCTTCGTGCCATGCTGGCCATTACCAAGGCAAGTCTTATCTCCACTTTCAGAAGCCCTTCCTCTGTTGTCTTTAGCATTGGATTTCCGCTTGTGTTTATCCTTGCCTTCGGATTTATGACGGGAGGAAATGGATTTTCCCTTGATGTTGCCCTCAATAAAAATGCAGACACCCTCAATGCGGTGTACCGGAACATCCGGTCGGCGCCGGGTCTCCATATCATCAACAAATCAGACAGCCTGATCAGCGAAGACCTTGAGAAGGGGAATATTACCGCTGTTCTTAATATTCAAAAGGAAGCTGCAGATTCAGGGAAATATACAATCCAGATAAAAACTTCTCATGCAGTAAAGCCGCAGAATATTGGCGTGTTGCAATCGATCCTGAAATCGGTTATCACAAACATGAACGAAAATGTTTATCCCGATAATCCTACCGTGGCAGTTGTAGATAAGAAGATTGAAGAAATTCCGGGACGACTATACCGCGAAATTGATTTTGTGCTGCCGGGACAACTGGGGTTTAGCCTGTTGGCAGCCGGCGTTTTTGGAGTGGCTTTCCTGTTTTTTAATCTCCGTCAGCAGCTGGTGTTGAAAAGATTTTTTGCAACGCCAATTACGCGGACCTATATCATTATCGGGGAAACATTAAGCCGTGTGATCTTTCAGATGATGGCTGCGGTTGTACTCGTGATCATCGGTATTGTTGGATTCCATTTTACGATGGTAAACGGCTTTATTACATTTATCGATCTCATGATCCTAAGCTTTATCGGGCTGATGGTGTTTATGGGCTACGGATTTATTGTGAGTAATATCGCGAAAAGCGAAAGCACCATTCCGCCATTGAGTAACCTGTTTACTTTTCCGCAGATGCTATTGAGCGGAACTTTCTTTCCGATTTCCGTCTTCCCCGATTGGCTGCAGCGGTTTTGCAACCTGCTTCCTTTAACCCATCTAAATAATGCGATGCGTGAAGTTTCATTTAACGGAGCCGGCCTGGCAGATGTGTGGAAAGAGATCGGCATCCTCTGTATTTGGGGTGTAATACTCTATGCTATTGCAACGAAGGTGTTTAGATGGGATTAACAGGGTGACATGGCCTTAATATCGACCGGAATTATTTACCTCAGTTTTCGAAGATTACTTCAAAATTTTTGATCAACGAATCAGATAGGTAACGCCTTCAAGTGCCAATTGTGTTTGGGGAAAAACCTCGATCGTTTCTTCCAGAAAAGGATCGAGTAACTCGTATTTGCTGCTGAAATGCCCGATCAGTAACTTCCCTGCATTGGCCATTCTCGCAAGTGTTGCCGCCTGGATGGTTGTAGAATGAAAACGACTCGCGGCCTTTTCTTCCATTGCCTTCAGATAGGTGGTTTCATGGTACATCATGCTTACATTTTGGAGAATGGGCACCAGCGATTCATTGTAAGCAGTGTCGGCACAAAAAGCATAGCTACAGGGTTGCCGGTTGGCAACGGTAATTTGTTCATTTCTTATAATGCTGCCATCGGGAGCAATATAGTCGGCTCCTTCCTGAATCGAATTAAACACAGCGTGGGGAATGTCATAATTTTCGATCTTTTCTTTCAATATCTTCCTGGGCTTTCTTTTCTCCCTGATCAAAAATCCAAAGCATTCTACGCGATGAAAAACGCGGAAACATTCAACAGAAAACTTATCCTCGTCGATCAACAATCCCGGCTGATAGATCGCATGAAAATGAATGGTAAAGGGAAGCCGTGTATCTCCCACAGAAAAAATTTCACTTAAAACTTTTTGCAATTGTGGAGGAGCGTAAATGTGCAGGTCCTGAGATCTTCCCAATAATCCGTAACTGGTGAGCAAACCCGGCAATCCGAAGTAATGATCGCCATGTAAATGAGAAATAAAGATGCGGTTGATCCTGCTTTTTCTTACTTTAAATTTTGTCATTTGCATCTGAGCTCCTTCGCCGCAATCGATCAGAAATAACTCATCATTTAAGGTTACAACCTGAGAAGTTGGGTGACGGTCATAGGCAGGAAGTGCCGAATTATTGCCAAGAATTGTTACTCCAAACATGTTATCCTCTTTCATTAATCATTTCAGTTCACGCTGTCTGCAAATTAGGTTTTTTTGGCTATTGGCAATTCTTATGCGCAAACAGGTTGAAATAATTTTAATGGTTACAATCGTTTGACGCGGAAGTATCGGTTTGGGCAGATAAAAAAGTAAAAAGCATTTAATTAAACCGCCGAAACATTCGATAATCTCCTGATCCTCAGGTGGTACAGTCTGCTCATTCTTGCCAGGTTTAATCGCTGGCACGATATTTACAAAACCTTTCTAATAAAAATGAAAATATGAGAAAGGTATTATTTCTGACAGTGCTCGCATTGTCTTGCTCACTCATCACGAAAGCGCAAATACAAAGGGGAAATTTAATGGTCGGTGGTGATATCGCTGATTTCCGGCTTAATTTAAATGAGGGCGGGTATTTTACAATGAGAATTAATCCGAAAGTGGGTTTCTTTATTAAAGATAATCTCGCAATCGGTCCATATGTGAATCTTGGGCTGACAACCGTAAAAGGCGGAGGAACAAGTGTTGACTATGGTGTGGGAGCATTTGGCCGCTATTATCTTAATGATACCGCCATTAATGTGGTAAGACATGGTCGCTTCTTCTTTGAAGGTAATGTTGGAATTGAAGGTAATAATCCCTCCGGTGGTTCAAATACAAATGGTCTCGGACTCGGCATCGGACCAGGATTTGCTTATTTCATTACCCCCAATGTTGGATTGGAAACGATGCTGAAATACCAGGGAATTGTAGGATTTGGAAGCAATCCCACTTCGAGCACACTCGATCTCTCCGTTGGATTTCAGATCTATTTAAGTTCCTCTCATGCAAGAAGAGTAGCCGACAGGTTGCAATAAAATAATCAGATACAGTTACAGGTTTGAGATTCCCGGCCGTACAATAAGTGCGGCCGTTTTTTGTGCAATTCCTTTCACGTTTGTTGCTAAAATCCAACAATCTCCCATTGATTTTCGCTGTTTTTTCCATAAGACATTCCATTGCTCATCTGGAAAATTTCGCGATCGTTTTCTTCATACGTTTTTTCTACCCTAACCGGTATCCCGTTGTTTTGCCTGCTCAGATACACGATTAATGCCTGAAGGGTAGGGATTATTTCATTTAATTGCGGCTCCTCTCCTTCTCTTACAAATGCCTGACTCATACAGAATAAGTTGTTGATAAAATAATTGAAAGCTTTAAGATAATAAATTAATTTTATAGGCAATTGAATCTAAATGGCAACCAGTAAAACCGATAAGATTAAATTGCTCACTGCTGATGATTTTACACAACATCCCGATATCATTGAATTAGTCAGGAAGCTAAAGGAAAGGTTTGGAGAAAAATTTGAAGAGCTTGTCATTTCGGATACGCTTGACGCGGAAGGCAATCAATACGTACATCTCGTGCAGGAAGGGGGCGGCGTACTCGGCATCGCGCTCGTTGGCTATTCCTTTATTCTCGAAACCGTTGGAATCCGTTTTTTAAGGCTCGCCGGAACGAGTGCCGGTGCCATCAATACGATGCTGATGGCTGCAACCGGTGATAAGCAATCAAAAAAATCGGAAAAAATATTAGACATCCTTTGCCGGAAAAACCTTTTTGATTTTGTGGATGGGCATCCGTTTATAAAACTTCTTATCAAAAAGCTGATCACCACAAAAAATTATTTTGGAAAGGTCAAAAGAAGGGTCACGTATTTTCTGTTGTTACTGTTAACGCTGATCGTCCTTGATTTTCTTTCGATCGGATGGGAAAAGGTGATGCCGCAAAACACGGAGATCTACCTGCTGTTTTACCTCATCACCGGTCTCATGCTCACACTCTTGATCGCCGTGCTGGCTTATGCAATCTCACTACTGATCGATTTTAAAGATTCGGGATTTGGCATTAATTCGGGCAATGATTTTTTAGATTGGATGAAATCGATCCTCAACGACTGCGGAATCGATTCAATCAGAAAACTCAATGAAAAAACTGCGATGCTGCCGCCGGGCCTGCACATCCGAAATGGCAGCGGCGATCCGAATGAGCTGAACGGATTGTTTGGCGATATCACTGTTATCAGTTCCGAAATCATCAGTCAAAACAAGATAGAATTTCCAAAAATGTGGCCCTTGTTTACCCTTGATCCTGATAATTTTCATCCGGCAGAATTTGTGAGAGCCTCCATGTCGATACCGCTGTTTTTCAAAAGCTATGAGATCACCAACATTCCGGCAGATAATAAGTTGATTATTGAGGCGTGGAAAGAAATCCTGGGAGTTGAAGACAATTGCATTCCCCAAACGGCGAGATTCATTGATGGCGGAATAGTTTCCAACTTTCCGATCAGCATATTTTACAATCCGAAGGTGGTCGTTCCCCGGTTGCCGACATTCGGAATTGAGTTGGATGATACCGATCCAAAAAAACAAGACCAGCTTCAGGCATCATCGATCCTGCAGTATCTCTACCGGATTTTTAATACGGTCCGGTTCAATTATGATAAAGACTTTTTACTGAAAAATGCCGTTTATAAGAAAGGAATCGGGTCCATAAAGGTGTTTGATTTTAACTGGCTCAACTTCAACCTTTCCGATAAAGAGAAGATTGAATTGTTTATCCGCGGCGCTCAATCAGCAGCATTATTCCTCTTAGGCGATGAAACAAAAAAAGGATTCGACTGGCAGGAATATAAAATGGAAAGAGCAAAAGTGCATCAGGAAATTTCGCCTTCCTATACGATTCACTAATTTTTAAAACCTTGGCTATGTTCAGCATTCAAAATAACTGGTTCCTGTTTCTCTTATGTTTTATAATCTCTGTAGCCATTGCTGTAAGACAGAAAAAAATTGCTTCACGTTTCATCATCTATGATCCAACGCCGAGAAAGCTTTCAATTTTTGATCTTCAATTTCCCGGTTCGGAGAAACGGCTTTCATCCTTCATCCTGAAAATGCCGGCCGCGGTGCAAAGCAAACTGAGGCGATTGCTGATCATGCATTACTTCTTCAGTTTTTTCACTTTCACTTGGATCGCGGTGCTCGCTTATGTTGCGGCTATTCACACCCAATCGAAGACAGGATATATCATCTTAATGATCCTGATGTTTGCCCAGCCGTTTGCGTTCGTATTTCAATTGATCGACAATACCGCTTTGCTCAGGAAATTGAAGGATCCAACGAAACGAATAAGTCATTTTGGTTTAATAAATTTCCTTACTTCCGCCAGTTATGTTCTGGCTATTGCAGCCATCAGTTTTTCATTTTTTGCATTTCTCTACCTCTGGTTTACAGGACAGTTGTCGGATAATTTCATTAAAATATTTTCTATCATACTGCTGGTCCCCACAATATCTTTGGTAGTGGTTGTGGTCGTCAGGAATGAGAGGGAAAAAACGAAGACTTTAGAAGCGCAGGAAAATTTTACCGAGAATCTGCAATTAAAAATTTCAAATCAGTAAATCCGGAATTATGCATAATCAACATCCAGCCGGTGTAAAAGCAAATGCAATCGCGTCTTATTCAATCTTTTTTCTTTTGGGTATATTCTTTCTGTTCGCATGGGGATCGGCGGCCTGCAATGGCAAAAGCAAAACCACTTCGCCGGACAGTATTGACATAGAGAAGCCGTTTTTTCCCGTTGATGCTTATTTCAAATCGGAAATTGAAAATGCTGACGCTTCAGATTCTATCTTCATGAAATTAAGTTCGAATGGAAAAACCATCGATTCCGCAACCATAACTGCCGCACAGCTTAATGAGCTTGCGGCTCCTTTTACAGAACACAATATTGCAGATCCTTCCATGAAAGAGCTTTACAAACAGGACATTTTTCTGGATTTGTCCACCAATAGTTACAGCTTCACTTATTCTGCCAAAAGTGAAATGCTTCCCATTCAATACCTGCACGTATTGGTAGACACAATCACTGAAACCGCAAGACGGGTATTCATCAATGAACGGCTTCA
The DNA here is from genome assembly GCA_023423835.1 of Bacteroidota bacterium. Taxonomy (GTDB): domain Bacteria; phylum Bacteroidota; class Bacteroidia; order Chitinophagales; family Chitinophagaceae; genus JAFAEW01. The sequence goes on from JAFAEW010000140.1 coordinate 25,034, forward strand.
CAAAAACGACACTACTGTAACCAGGAAGATGGGATGGAAAACCGGCGAGGGCTTTTATATTAACACAATATTTCAAATTCCCGACCGGCCCGATTCTGTAACACAGCTATCTGTAAAATGGATGAAGTAAATTTGCAGCCCTATGACGGCTGAAGCATTTCATGAAATAGCATCCACCATTCCACAACAGCCTGGAATCTATAAATATTTCGACGCCAATAATGAATTGTTGTACGTGGGCAAAGCGAAACACCTGCGTAAAAGGGTTGCCTCCTATTTTACAAAAACTTTTTCGAGCTATAAGACCCACGAACTGGTAAGGCGAATTGCGAGGATAGAATTTACAATCGTAAATTCTGAACAGGATGCTTTCCTGCTTGAAAATTCACTGATCAAAGAATACCAGCCCAAGTTCAACATCAACCTGAAAGACGATAAGAGTTATCCGTACATTGTAATCAAGAATGAGCCGTTTCCGAGAATATTCCTCACACGCAACAAGCAAAATGACGGATCCGAATATATTGGTCCTTTCACTTCCGCAAAGAAGGTGAGAGAGTTGATCAGTTTTATCCGCGAGTTCATTACCCTTCGTACCTGCAAACTTCCGCTTACCGATGCAAACATCAAAAAGAGGGCCTTCAAAGTATGCCTTGAATATCACCTGGGAAATTGCAAAGGGCCTTGTGAAGGCTTACAAACAAGAGAAGACTATGATCAGGGTTTATACAGGATCAGGCAACTATTGCGGGGAAACTTGTCGCCCGTTATCGGTTACTATAAAAAGGAAATGGCTGCACTCGCCATGGACATGAAGTTTGAGAAGGCGGAAATCATCAGAAAGAAGATCGAATACCTCGAAACCTATCAGGCAAAATCGGTTGTGGTAAACCGGTATCTCGGAACACTCGATGTCTTCTCAATCGTGAAAGACAAGGAGGTTGCCTATGTCAATTATCTGATGGTACAAAACGGGGTTATCATTCAAACCCATACGGTTGAATTGCAGCCAAAACTTGATGAAACTACAGAAGAAGTAATGGCATTTGCCGTTTCTAATCTCCGAGCTACTTTCAACAGCGAGGCAAAGCAGATTATCCTTCCGTTTATGATTGATTTTCCCGCAGATGATGTGGTAATAACGATTCCCAAAGGTGGAGAAAAAAAGAAGTTATTGGAACTGTCGCAGAAAAATGTGGATTATTTTATGGCGGAAGTACATCAGAAAAAAATCCTTCATTCCACCAAAAAAACAGCAGATCAAAAAATGGAAGTGGTGCAACAATTGCAGGAGCTCCTGCATCTTCCGCAACTGCCTGTTCACATTGAATGTTTTGACAATTCAAATTTTCAGGGAAGCTTTCCTGTTTCAGCTATGGTGTGTTTTAAAAACGGGGAACCAAGCAAAAAAGACTATCGGCATTACAACGTGAAAACGGTGGAAGGTATCAACGATTTTGCTACCATGAAAGAAGTCGTGTTTCGGAGATATAAACGGCTGTTGGAAGAAAATCAGCCGCTTCCTCAATTCGTCATCATCGACGGTGGTAAAGGTCAGCTCGGAGCTGCAATGGAAAGCATAAGAGAACTTGGATTGGAAAACCGGATTGTCCTTGCCGGCCTGGCAAAAAATGAAGAAGAACTTTTTTTTCCGGGTGATAAAGAATCGATCAAGCTGGATCTGAGAAGCGATGCATTAAAGCTTATCCGGTACGTCAGGGATGAAGTACATCGCTTTGGAATCAGTTTTCATCGTGCAAAAAGGTCGAAGGGCACTTTCAAAAACGAGCTTGAAACCATAAAAGGGATCGGTGAAAATACGGCAACCATTTTACTTCAAACATTCAGATCAATAAAAAATATCAGTGAGCAAAGTGAAGAGGCATTGACGGAGGTAATCGGCAAATCTAAAGCAGCATTGGTTTACAGGCATTTCCAAAAATAAAAAAAGGGGTTTGGATAAAAATCCTGCCCCGTTTTAAAATCCAATATCCTATGAAAAACCAAGGCAAATTTAATACTTAATTAATACCAACAAAATTTTTTTTAAAGAAATCGGAAAATTTTAATTTTTTTAATTCTTACTTTTTTGTATAAACAGCAACCCCTGGAATTTTAGTCCTTTAATCGTTTCTTTATTCAATCGGCGGCGTAGATCCCGCGCCTCGTCCTTTCCTTAATCTTTAATTACCTTTGGAGTAAACTTTTGAATATGTCTGAACAAATTTTTGATTTTGGAATGATAGGATTAGGTGTAATGGGAAGTAATCTGTTGCAAAATATGGCAGGTCATAATTACAAGGTGATAGGATACGATCAGGATAAACAAAAAACAGAAGTTTTGGCCTCTCTTTCTTCAGAAAATGTGGTGATAAAAGGTGTCACCTCGCTGGAAGAAATGGTGGCCTCCTTAAAGAAGCCACGAAAACTCATGATGTTGGTTCCGGCGGGACAACCCGTTGATGCGGTCATAGAAAGTCTGATCCCGCTACTCGATAAAGGCGATATCGTTATTGACGGCGGCAACTCTTATTTTGCGGACACGTTAAGACGGGTGCTTTACATGAAAGAGAAGGGATTCCATTTTATGGGTATGGGGATTTCCGGGGGTGAATTAGGTGCAAGAACGGGTCCGAGTATCATGCCGGGCGGAGACGTTGAAGCCTATCAGGAAGTGCAGCCGCTGCTTGAAGCAATTGCAGCCAAAGTAAATGGTGAACCGTGCACTGCCTACATGGGAAAAGACGCTGCCGGTCATTACGTAAAAATGGTGCATAATGGAATTGAATATGCCATCATGCAATTAATCAGCGAAACTTATGATCTCTTGAAAAGAGGTGTTGGATTATCAAACAAAGAATTACATGAGGTTTTTCATAAATGGAATGAAGGAAAACTAAAGAGTTTTCTGGTGGAAATCACAGCAAAAATTTTCGTTCAGAAGGATGAAAAGACAGGCGATGATCTCATCGATCTTATCCTGGATAAGGCGGGTTCGAAGGGTACCGGAAAGTGGACTTCACAGGAAGCCATGAATCTTCCTGTTCCCATTCCCATAATCGATATGGCGGTAAGCATGCGGGATATGTCAACACTGAAGGCAGAACGGGAAAAGGCTGCAAAGATTTATCAGCCTGCTGTCAAACCCATTGAAACGGGAAGGGAAGAATTCATTAAACAACTTGAAGATGCCTTATTTGCGTCGATGCTGCTCAGTTATGCGCAGGGATTATCAATGTTGCACATTGCATCAAATGCGTTGAAAATGGCGATTCCTTTGAAGGATGTAGTTAAAGTCTGGAGAGGCGGCTGTATTATCCGATCCTCCTTATTGCGAAATTTCTATGAGGCATTTAAAGAGAACAATGATCTTGAAAATCTGCTTCTCGATAAAGATATTTCCGCCATGTTTCAACCATTGGTTCCAGCCTTAAGAAAAGTGATTATTGCAGCGGTGAACAGTAATATTTCTGCCGCGGGCTTTATGAGTGCGCTCTGTTATTTCGAAGCGTATACAACCAGTCGATTGCCTACAAATCTTATACAGGCGCAACGCGACTTTTTTGGGGCCCACACCTATCAGCGTACAGATGAAGAAGGTGTGTTTCATACGGAATGGCAGCCGATCACCGGACAAAAAGATATCGACAAAGAGAGTGTTTGATCAATAAATTCAGTTTCCAAAAATAAATTTTCTGTTATGAAAGTAAATCCCGTGCCGGAAGGTTTTCATTCCGTTACGCCATTTTTACATGTTGAGGATGCCGTGAACCTCATCAACTTTCTGGTGCATGCTTTTGATGCCAGGGTGCGCCATACAACAACACTTGCCGATGGAAGTCTGATCAACGCCAATCTGATCATCGGTGATTCAATAATTGAAATATCGCAGGTAAGAGGTGATTTTCAACCAATGCCCGCGGCCCTGCATTTGTATGTAGAAGATGTTGACAGCCTGTATCAGAAAGCCGTGGAATTAGGCGGCTTATCGGTGGCAGAACCGGCCGATCAGTTGTATGGCGACCGGGAAGCATTTATAATTGATCCGGCAGGCAATCACTGGTATCTGGCCACGAGAATCGAAAATCTGTCAACGGAAGAGATCAATAGAAGGATGAACCAATTGGATAGTCAGTTTTAATAATTTTGCAGCATGTTACAAAACACGACAATACAACCACCGCCTACGATCCTTATGATCTTTGGGGGAAGTGGTGATCTCAGCCAGAGAAAATTATCTCCGGCCTTGTACAATCTTTTTATCGACCATTGGATGCCCGAAAAGTTTTTAATCGTGGGCATCGGCCGTTCAGAATATTCCGATGACAAATTCCGCGAGCACCTCTTTGAAGGGATCCAGGAATTCAGCCGAAGAAAAGGAAACGAAAACGGACATTGGGAGAAGTTTTCCCAACAGATAAAATACCTGCTGCTCGATGCCGAAGACGTTTCGGGATATCAGAAAATTACGACCATCGTGCACGATACGGAAGAACAATGGAAAGAGAAACCCAACGTAATCTTTTACATGGCGGTCGCTTCACAACTGGTACCTGATATTGTAACGAGTCTCGGAACATTAAAGCTGTGTTCGGATGTAAACAATACAAGGATCGTCATTGAAAAACCATTCGGTCATGACCTCGAAAGTGCCAGAACATTAAACAATCTTTTATTGAAGTTTTTCAGTGAAGACCAGATTTACCGCATCGATCATTACCTGGGAAAGGAAACAGTTCAAAACATTCTTGCCCTACGTTTTGCCAATTCATTGCTTGAGCCATTGTGGAACAGAAACTACATCGATAATGTACAGATAACGGTAGCCGAAACGGTGGGTGTGGAAGGACGCGGCGGATATTATGAACAATCGGGCGCATTGCGTGATATGGTTCAAAACCATATTCTGCAGTTGCTTTGCATGGTAGGAATGGAAGCGCCGGTTAGCTTTGATGCCAACGAAATCCGTAATAAAAAAGTGGATGTTTTAAATGCAATCAGAAGAATTAAACCGGAAGAAGTGCAACTGGTAGCAGTAAGAGGTCAGTATTCCGGTGGATGGATGAAAGGCGAAAAAGTAATCGGCTATCGTCAGGAAGAAAAGGTGGATCCAAATTCCAATGTTGAGACTTTTGCGGCGGTAAAATTTTATATTGATAACTGGCGTTGGCAGGACGTTCCTTTTTATGTTAGAACGGGAAAACGATTGCATAAAAAATCGACCATCATTACCATAAAATTTAAGCAGGCGCCGCATTATGCATTTCCGGACGAGGCAACGCAAACCTGGCGTTCAAACCGTTTGATCATCAGCATTCAGCCGGAAATGGAAATCCGTTTGCGTTTCCAGGCAAAACGTCCCGGTCAGTCTATGGTTTTAAATCCGGTGGATATGGTATTTAACTATGAGGACGCGTATGAAGAAGAACACCAGCCGGAAGCTTATGAAACACTTTTGCTGGATGTGATGGAAGGAAATCCAACACAGTTTATGCGGGCCGATCAGGTTGATGCCGCCTGGGAAGTTGTAATGCCGATTCTCGATGCCTGGGAAGCACGCGAACCAATCAGTTTTCCAAACTACGCTCCCAACAGTTGGGGACCGGAAGATGCAGAAGCATTGATAGCAAGAGACGGCAGAACATGGGTATCAATGGCTGCAAACCTCAAAGACTAATGAGCAGTTATGGCAATCAGAAGATTCAAAGACAAAAAGGAGTTAAGTGAAGCGGCGGCAGAATTTATCACCACCAAAATAGAAGAAAAACTGCGATCGGCGCCGTTTTTTTCCATCGCTTTATCCGGAGGCAGCACGCCTAAAATGCTTCATCAAATACTGGCATCGAAGGCATACAGCAAGCGGATCGATTGGGAAAAAATCATCGTTTTTTTTGGAGACGAAAGATTTGTTCCACTCGACAATCCCGATAACAACGGACGAATGGCATTGGATACGCTATTAAATCTGGTGGACATCAGGAGGGAAAATGTTCACCTGATTCCAACCGAAAATCTCTCGCCGGAAGATGCGGCACTAAAGTACCAGGAAACTTTAAAGAAGGCTTTTCCATGCCAGAAAAACGGGTTTCCCGAATCTACCTTCGACCTGATTATACTCGGAATGGGCGAAGACGGCCACACATTAAGTCTTTTCCCCGGATACAAAGAAGTGATTCTGGAAGATAAAAAATGGTGTGAAAGTTTGTGGCTTGAGAAACAAAAAATGTATCGGATAACGATTACGCATCCGGTAGCCAACCATGCCGGAACAATCCTTTTCCTGGTTAGTGGAAAAGACAAGGCGCCGGCATTGAAAGAAGTGCTGACAGGAGAAGACGATCCGGTAAAATATCCCGCACAAATCATCCGGCCCTTGAAAGGCGAGATAGACTGGTTTGTGGATGAAGACGCTTATTCTTTGTTGCGGGAAACATAAAAATGAAGCTTTCGAGGCTATCAGAATCGGGAATGACTCGTAGAAAGGCTGGATCAAAAGGAATTTTGGTACAGCCTTTTTTCTGCCGTTGAAAATAATGGGCGTTTTGTCAGGACGATGCATTGCCGCTAAAATGAGAGCGGTTGTTACCTGGAAAACTTTTTTCTTTTTGAGGCTGTTTCCCAAAAAAATCGTTGTTTTGTGCTACCAAAACTGCGCCATGAGATCAATATCTTCCCTAATTCTCGCTCTACTTTTTTTGACGGCAACTGCTCAAAAAAATAAAAACAAATTCTCCCGCTATGGAAGCATCACTGTACAGGATCTTCAAAAAACCGTCTATTCCATCGATAGTAACGCCAATGCGGTTGTCCTTTACGATGTGGCAGAATCCTATATGGAAAACGGGGGCCGGGCATTCGTTTCCCTGGTCACAAAAAGGCATAAGGTAGTACATATTCTCAATAAAAACGGATATGAATTAGCGAAGGAGGAGATCAGATTGTTTAGTGACAGGGACGAGGTACGAAGATTCAAGGCAACAACATACAATTTGAATGAAGGTAAAGTCATTGCCACGAATGTTGACAAGTCTTCCATTTTCGTGGAACGGGTGAATGACAATATCCGTTTCCAAAAATTTACCTTCCCACAAGTCAAAGAAGGAAGCATAATTGAATATCAATACGAAGCTACAAACGAAAATTTCAGCAGTCCTAATACCTGGTTATTTCAAAGTTTTAGCGCCCCTACCCTGTACAGTGAATTCTGTTTTGACATTCCGAAATTTCTGATCTACAATTTCCATTCGCTCGGCAGTCACAAAATGGACATCTATGAAAAGAAAGAAAGCTCGAGCAATTTTCATCTCGATATCGGAAATCATTCCATTCCCGTTACCAGTTATAGATGGGCAATGAAGAATGTACCTGCACTTACCGATGAAGGATTTACGTACTCATTAAAGAATCACATTGCCCGAATCGAATTGCAGCTTTCGGCTGTCAACTATCCGCTTATACCTAGGAGTATCAATACCAGCTGGGAGGCAATAGTAGCCGGTCTTTTGAAATCGGAAGGCTTTGGTGAACATTTAAAAGCTTCCAACAGCTGGATGGCAGAGGATATTAAGCCTATCATTACATCAGGGGAAACCGACCTGGAGACAGCAAAAGCAATTTATTATTACATAAAGGATAACTTTAAATGCACCTACGATTACGGCCTTTTTCTCAGTCAAAGCTTACGAAACGTCTTTAAATCAAAAAATGGGAACGTGGCGGAAATCAATCTTCTATTGACGGCTGCATTGCGCTATGCCGGGTTTGAATGCCATCCCGTGCTACTAAGCACCAGGGAAAATGGAATTGCCAGCATTTTTTCTCCCATGCTGAAGAGCATGAACTACGTGGTTTGCAGGGTAACGATCGGCGAAGAAAAATATTTGCTTGATGCGAGCAAGCCGTTTATTGGCTTTGGAAAACTACCGCTTAATTGTTTCAATGGAGTGGCTATCGTTGCAGACGAACCGATCTCCATTGTAAATCTGAACCCGATAACGGTGAGAGAAGAAAAAACAACACAAATCTTTATTAGCAATCTTGAAAATAAGAAATGGGGCGGCTATGTGCGGCAGCAACCGGGATATTATGCATCCGAAAATATTCGGAAAAGGGTATCAGAAAAGGGTAAAGATGACTTTCAAAAGGAACTTCAATCCGAACATGAAAACGATGGACAAGTAGAGAATTTGACTTTTGAAAATCTGCATGCGTACGAAAAACCGGCAATCTTATCGTACGAATTTGAATTCAATACAAATGGTGAAGACATTATTTATTTTACGCCCGCCATTTCCCAGGTTGAAAAGAAAAATCCTTTTTCAGGATCGGAACGACATTATCCGGTAGAGATGCCCTATTGCATTGATGAGACAATAAAGGCGACCATCGAAATTCCGGAAGGATACGAAGTGGATGAAATGCCTTCTTCCATAAAAATCTGGTTAGACGAGGATGGAAAAAGTTATTTCGAATACAAATGCAACCGTTCGGGCAATATCCTGTCATTTTTATCACGCATTAAAGTCGGCAAAGTCTATTTTTCTCCTGACGAATATCCCGATTTACGGGAATTTTATAACCAGATTTTCAAAAAGCAACACGAACAGATTGTATTCAAAAAACTCGAGTAGTGGTTACTAAATCTCGGCTTTCCGGCCACCCGGTAATTTTTCGTTCCGAATAATAGGAACATGACCGCCCGAAACTGATAAACATTTCCTTAACACAGGAGGGAGAAAATCAACTTCCCTTTGGCATAATCGTTGCCAATTTGTGCGAAAAAAATTGGATATGAAAAAAACGTTTTTGGTTGCATTGGCGGGTTTAACGGTTGTTTTTGGCAGTTCATGTTTAAATGATGACAACAATAATGTTGTACCACCGGTTGCTTCTTTCGGACTTGTAAACGCTTCCCCTACTTCACCGGGATTGGATGTGGTTTTAAACAGCGATCTTGTGACTGAAAATCTTACCTATGGAAATGATGACGGATACTATGCCGTAATGCCCGGAACCTATGTTTTAAAAATGAATGAAACCGGCACGGTAAATACATTAGCCACTGCAAATGTATCAATGGCCGGAGGAGTGGCTTATTCAATTTTTGCAAGTGATTCTGCAAGTCATATGAAACTATCCATGGCAGAAGACAAGACGACTACGCCGCCATCAGATTCAATCAGAGTGAGATTTCTGAACTTCAGTTCCGATGCTCCCTCGGCCGATCTCCTAAAGGATGGAGAAGTTTTGATTGCCGACCGCGGGTATAATGGAATCGCTACGCAGCCTTCGCAGGGAGATTTTATTACTTTAAAATCAGGAACCTTCAATTTTACCGTTCAAAAGACCGGTGCTGCCGACGTTTTGGTTCCCGCCACTTCCCTAACGCTTAATGGTGGGAAGATCTATACGCTTTACTTAAGAGGATTTGTGGCTGGAAGTGGTCCGCAAACCTTAACACTCGATACCCTCTTGCATAATCAGTAATTGTAACGGAATAGAAGTGAAATAAAAAAACCGGCTGCCTTTGGTAGTCGGTTTTTTTTAAATCCAGTTCGGAAGTAATGTAATCAGAGTTTACACTAACTATTTTCCACTTTGGCTTTTTTCTTTAAACTCAGAACTACGAAAAAACCTACTACCGGAAAAAGTAATGTCAGGTATTTTAAGACTGTTGTGAATCCGGATGTAAGATTAAGCTGAGATAGATTATTAAAGGTCTTAATAATTAAAGTCAAGGAAGCAATCAGAAAAATAATTAAAACAAGTTCTTTTGCCATAATAAATAGTTTTAAACCGGGCTAGTCTAATATTTCTAAAGATAATAAAAATTTGAAAAGGACGATCCTACTCTAACTTCAACGATAAGGTAAAAGGTCATTTGGCCACAGGATATCATCGTGTTATTAAGGTAATAAGGTTTGAAGGTTTTGTAATCAAAATTCGACCGTTTCCTATCTTCATTTATTGCTGTAGGACCAGTTTTTTTCGAATTAATCGCAACTAAATCTCCTGCAAGTTTTGGTTTTCGAAAACCGTATTAAACTTCATAACCAAAAAATTCTCCAACGCATCTCAAGACGATATTACTTTAATTCAACGGTTGGTGTTGGCCCAATCCTACAACGCGGCAATCCATTATTTTTCCTCGTGCTACGATTGAAGATGTCTTCCTACTTGCCAAACTTTCGTTTCAGCAACTGCAGCGCATCATCCATATTTGCAGGTGCCTCATGTTGGGAAATGTTTTTAGTTTTTCCCGGTTTTGGATCTTTCTTATTGTCAACCATCGCCTGTTTTATGGAAAGAGCGATGCGTTTTCTCTGCCTGTCCACTTCCAAAACCTTTACCTGCACTTTTTCATTCAGTTTCAACGCTTCCGCCGGGTCGGATATGTAGCGGTTTGCGATTTCACTCACATGCACAAGTCCGTCTTGCTTAACTCCGATGTCGACAAAAGCGCCGAACCGAGTTATATTGGTCACAATTCCCGGAACAATCATTCCTTCGCTCACATCTTCAATTGAATAAATATCGGCAAATGAAAATGCTACCGCTTCACTTCTCACGTCCAATCCAGGTTTCTTCAATTCTTTCAAAATGTCCTGAATGGTTAAAAGTCCAATCTCTTCAGATACATATTTTTCAGGTTTTACTTTTTTCAGTACTTCTTCATTTCCCACCATCGATTGAACCGGCAAACTCAGATCACGGGCCATGGATTCAACAATCGCATAAGCTTCAGGATGCACGGCGCTTCCATCCAACACATTTTTCCCATTTGGGATACGCAAAAATCCGGCACATTGTTCGAATGCTTTTTCTCCTAACCGCGGCACTTTTTTCAATTGCTGTCTTGTCTCATAACGGCCGATTTCATTCCTGTAATTGACAATATTTGATGCTATAGACGGTCCAATTCCACTCACATAACTCAATAAATGTCTTGATGCTGTATTGAGATTTACACCCACGGCATTCACACAACTGATCACCACCTGATCGAGTTTTTCTTTCAGTTTTACCTGGTTTACATCATGCTGGTATTGGCCCACCCCGATACTTCTCGGATCAATTTTCACCAATTCCGCCAATGGATCCATCAACCTTCTTCCAATACTTACCGCACCTTTCACCGTGATATCATAATTGGGAAATTCTTCCCTTGCAATTTCCGAAGCCGAATAAATCGAAGCGCCGTCTTCATTCACCAAAAAAATATCTAATCCTGTATTCAGCTTTTTGATAAAACTTTCCGTTTCGCGTCCGGCGGTTCCATCTCCGATGGCTATCACCTGAAGCTGAAACTGCTGAATCAGCCTGCGGATGATTCGCTCAGCCTCTGCCAGTTTTCCCGGCTCATGTATATACATCAGGTCATTGTGCAACAACTCGCCTTTTTCATCCAGGCAAACGAGTTTGCAACCCGTTCTATAACCAGGATCAACGGCAAGAATTCTCCTGCTGCCGAGCGGAGAACTCAATAACAATTGTTTCAGATTTTCCGCAAAAACAGCAATCGCATCTTCATCGGCTTTTTGTTTGAGCATGCTTCTGATTTCGGTTTCAAGCGCCGGCTGCAGCAATCTTTTATAGGCATCTTCAATGGCAGACTTCACAACTTTGGAAGACTGATTATTAGATTTCAAAAACATTTTTTCGATGATTGCAATGGCATTTTCCGTTTCAGGGGCAATGGAGATTCTTAAATAGCCTTCCAGAAATCCTCTTAAAATCGCGAGAATGCGATGAGACGGAATGGTAGCAACGGCTTCGGAAAAATCGAAATAATCCTTAAACTTTGCCGCTTCGGTTTCTTTGTCCGAAACCAGTTTACTCTCTAAAAAGGCCTGTTTCTCAAAAAGATTTCTTAGTTGCGCCCTCAAGCCGGCGTCTTCACTGATCATTTCAGCAATAATATGTGCAGCACCTTTCACCGCATCTTCAACTGCAGGAACCTTATCACAAATAAATTCCTTTGCCTTTTCATCCACGTCAAAATTTTGCTGTTCTAAAATCAGCAATGCAAGCGGTTCAAGACCGTTTTCTCTTGCTATCTGTGCTTTCGTTCGTCTTTTCGGTTTGAAGGGCAGGTAAATGTCTTCGAGGGTATTCAAATGGGTTGCCGCTTCAAGTTTTGCCGAAATTTCATCGGTCATTTTCCCTTGTGTTTCAATGGCATTTTGGATGAAGGCTTTTCTTTCTTCAAACTCTTTTAATTTAATGGATGCTGCCTGGATCGACTCGATTTCCACCTCATTCAATCCGCCTGTTTTATCCTTCCGGTAACGTGCGATAAAGGGAATGGTTGCACCTTCCTCAAAGAGGCTTAAAACGGCCTCAACCTTAGGGTTGGGGATTGACAACTGAGCAGCAATTTTATTTGAAAAACTCATAGTGATCTTATTTAAAGGGGTGCGAAAGTAGTAAGCGCACCATAAAGAAAAAAACGAATTTTGTCATGATTTGAGCTTAAATTTCCGGACGATCTCCCACTGTTTTCGGTTATGCATTAAAAGGTGAAAATCCTCAACCCGGCACACTGCTTCGAATTTTTGACCTTCGAATTCCTTCTTTAGCCTCACAAAATTTTCGGGCGATAAATCACGATAGGCGAGACTCACATGTGGATTGAAATTTCTGTCGTGCCCGGAAATAATAAACGGAAAAACGGACTTCATATAATCGATGATCTGCTTCTGCAAAAGATTTAGCCGGTGGTTGTATTCAGGGCGGATAAAGAACACGGGGTGTTTCTTTTCAAAATAACCGTAACCATCAAATTCCAGATTGAATGCAGGATAATTTAAGGACAGATTTTCGGCCCCTTCTATCAATTGCGATTCAAGTTCTCTGTTAAACTCAAACGGTACTTTCAGGGTAATATGCGGAAACAATTTCAAGGCATGAACGGTATCATATTTATCGGAAATTTCGAGTTTTATGGAAGTGATTTTTTCAGACAGTTCTTCCGGAAGAATGATTGCAAAAAAATACAAGGCCATCGAATCTTACTTTAACTCAATCACTTTAGATGGAAATTTTTCAGCAAACACAGATATCATAGATTGGATGGTTTCATTTTCGGGATAAATGGTCAACCGTTCCTTCAAAACATTCACATCGGCCACAATCTGATTTTTATTAACCGTTCCCATTCCATAAAACTTTCCTTCTTCCACGAGGATACAGCAAAGATCATTGCTGTATTCAGATTGGTCAAGGATGGCAAACGTCTTTTTGGTTGACCGGATCGTCTTCAATGCCCGTTCAACCCGTTGGTTATAGCTTTCACAATCGGGATACTCATCTCCGGTTAATTTCTCCTTGCTTAAAAAGCAAAGAACCGGATTGAGTTGAAATTCTCTCACGATTTTCCAAAGCATCCGGTGTGCATCAGAGAAAAGTGGAAAACTCAAAATCGGTTCGGGATATGTCCGGTTTTTGTCAATGGCGAGCCGCCAAAAGCCTTTCGCATCAACAAACGAATAGATGCCGTATCTGATGCCAGGCTTTTTCTGACTATAGTTGAATTCCGGCCAGAGCCTTTTTATTTCAATGCTTTCCAGCAAAAAAGCCATTAATTCTGTCTGGCATTCGCGGTACGTAATGGAATGTATCCTGCGAAGAAATTCTTGTCTTTTTCTTCCCGGATTTAATCCTGTAAAATGGCTGATAACACGGTTTTTAAGGTTGATGGCTTTCCCTACATAAATCACCTTATTCCGTTGATCATGAAAATAGTATACACCCGGCACCCTTGGTAATCCTTTAATTGCATCGGATGGCAGATTTGGCGGAAGTATCTGCTCGCGGTTTTCCTTTTTCAAAAATTCCCTGATCAGTTTCTCGCCGCCGGTTTTCAATATCCTTTCAAATATGATGGCTGTTGCATCGGCATCCCCGCCGGCGCGATGCCGGTTTTTTATTTCTACGTCAAGGCTTTTACAAAGTGAGCCCAAACCATATTTCGGAAGCCCCGGAAACGCCTTTTTGCTGAGTTTGAGGGTGCAAAGCTTCTTTGCATTCCAGTCGAATCCACACTTTTTAAGATGATATTTTAAGAACGAATAATCAAAGTTGACGTTGTGGGCGATAAATATCCTTTGATCGAGCAGGTCGAAAATCCTTGGCGCCAGCTCTTCAAATGAAGGCGCCTGCTGTGCCATTTCATTGGTGATGCCGGTTAGGTGAACAACAAACTTTGGGATCGTATGCTTCGGATTTACGAGACTAGAGAATCGTTTCTCAACGCTCACTCCATCAAACAAAACAATTGCAATTTCCGTTATACCATTTTGATCGGGAAAGCTTCCTGTTGTTTCTATATCTACGATTGCATACATTTCCTGTCACACCTTTTCACCGGCCTCAGCCTGATTTAAATACAAATTATTTTTTTCTCAATAAGCAGGAACAATTAGTTTTGCCCCATTCAAGGGTAGAATTGAATTTACATCCTTAGGGCAAGGTAAAATAAAATAGGCATTTTGTTGTAACAAATTTTAATTCTCTCCGTCTCAGAATGGAATTTAATGATGGTTTAAAATCACAAATATGCGCTCCGTAATTTTATTTATCTGCTCAACTATCCTTTTCTCCTGCCACCACACCGGAAGTATGAAGGCTGCCTCAAAATCTGTTTCTGCCACTATTTCCGCGGGTTGCAAAGTTGCAACCGGATATTTGTTTGAATGCACAAATTCTGTTAAAGAAAACAAGCCATCAGAAGCAATACCGCTGTTTTCAAAACCCGTTTTCATGTGGGATACCAAGTTTGCTTTTTGGTAGCAGCGGTAAAAAGACCAGTGGATCTGGTGCCGGTAATTGTATATCCCCGCCGGTAATTAAAAAAAACTTTCACAAACAGGCACACCCGGTCCCCTTTCAATAAGCGTCTCGCTTCAATTTCGTAATTTTGCGCACTTTATTACATTATGGAATTAAGCAAGAACTATATTCCTTCAGCTACTGAAGAAAAATGGATAAAACACTGGCAGGAAAAAGGATATTTCAAGAGCACGCCCGATAACAGGATGCCTTTCACCGTAGTGATCCCTCCACCAAATGTGACCGGCGTATTGCATCTCGGACACACATTAAATGAAACGGTTCAGGATATTTTGATCCGTCGTGCAAGAATGAACGGCTACAATGCCTGCTGGGTTCCGGGCAGTGATCATGCATCAATCGCCACCGAAGCAAGGGTAGTGAAGATGCTCAAGGAAAGAAATATCGATAAAAACGATCTTAGCCGGGAGGAATTTTTAGAATACGCATTCGAATGGAAAGAGAAATATGGAAACATTATTTATCAGCAAATTGAACGATTAGGATGCAGTGTTGACTGGAGCCGCGTCACTTTCACCATGGATGATCACTATTACAAAGCGGTGATTAAAATCTTTGTGGAAATGTACAACAAAGGTTTGATCTATCGCGGTGCAAGAATGATTAACTGGGATCCTGCAGCAAAGACGGCCTTAAGTGATGAGGAAGTTGAATACCGCGATTTAACCGGAACATTGTATTACGTAAAATATCCGGTTCCCGATAGCGACCAGTTTATCACCGTCGCCACCCAACGTCCGGAAACCATCATGGGTGACGTTGCGGTTTGTGTAAATCCAAATGATGAAAGGTATTTCGGGTTCAAAGGAAAGACAGTGGTGGTGCCACTCGTAAACCGCGCTGTTCCCGTAATATTTGATGAATATGTGGATAAAGAATTTGGAACCGGCGCGTTAAAAATCACGCCGGCCCACGATATCAACGATTACAATATCGGGATGAAGCATAACCTTCCCGTAATCGACACTTTAAACGAAGATGGAACCATCAGTGAAGCGGCACAGGCTTTTGTAGGATTAGACCGCTTTGAGGCAAGAAAAAAAGCTGTGGAACAACTGGAAAATGAAGGCCTGCTCATTAAAACCGAACAATATGCCACCCGGCTCGGATTTTCGCAGCGTTCCGGAGCTGTGGTTGAACCGCGGATTTCCACTCAATGGTTTGTAAAAATGAAAGAAGTCAGTCAACCTGCACTCGATGCGGTTGTTTATGGCGACGTCAAAATTCATCCGGGGGAAAAATTTTTGGCAACCTATAAATACTGGCTCGAAAATGTGAAGGATTGGTGCATCAGCCGGCAGCTTTGGTGGGGACAACAGATCCCCGCCTGGTACGACGATGCAGGTAATTATTTTATCGCGGAAACACAGGAAGCAGCCGAAAAACAATACCAGGAATTTGTAGCGGAAAAAAAGAAAAACGATCCCGGTTATTCACCTTCACAACTGGTGCAGGATAAAGACGTTTTAGACACATGGTTCTCTTCCTGGATCTGGCCGATTGAAGTGTTCAACGGCATTTCGGATCCCGGAAATGCAGATTTCAACTATTATTATCCCACTTCCGTGTTGGTGACCGGCCAGGATATCATTTTTTTCTGGGTAGCAAGGATGATCATCGCCGGGTTTGAGTTTGAGCAAAAAAAGCCGTTCGATGAAGTCTATTTTACCGGAATGGTGAGAGATGCGCAGGGTCGAAAGATGAGTAAGAGTCTGGGAAATTCCCCCGATCTACTCGAATTGATCGATAAATACGGGGCCGATGCCGTTCGTTTTGGAATTTTGATCTCCTCTCCCGCCGGAAACGATCTATTGTTTGATGAAGCGGCACTCGAACAGGGCCGCAATTTCAACAATAAAATCTGGAATGCCCTTAAGCTGGTGAAGATGTGGGAATCAAAACAGTCGGAAAAGATTTCAGAAAACAATTTCGCCACCCAATGGTTTGATAACCGGCTTTCAGAGGTGCGGATCGAAGTTGAAAAGCTGATGCGATCGTTCAAATTAAGTGAAGCCTTAAAAACAATCTATTCCCTGATTTGGGACGACTTCTGCAGTTGGTACCTCGAATGGGTGAAACCGCCGTTTGGAGAAGAAATTGCTAAGGACGTTTTTGAAAAAACAATCTATTATTTCGAACAACTGATGCAGTTACTGCACCCCTTCATGCCGTTTATCACAGAGGAAATTTATCATCATCTGAAAGAGGGAAATACTGATCTTTCTATCAAACAATATGATGCCATTAAAACCTATGATCAGCCCGTTTTAGCCCAGGCGGAATTATTAAAAAAAGCGATCAGCTCAATCAGAGAGGCGAGAACGAAAAACCAATTAAAGCCGAAGGATGAAATAAAACTTTATATTGAATCACAAGATCCGGATCAGTATCAAAACATGTTGTCTATTTTGGCGAAACAGGTAAACGCAGACGAAGTGTCATTTACCGGTCAATCCGTTCAAAATGCGATCCTGATTGCGATCGAAAAGGACAGATTTTACATCGAAACCGAAAAGACCGTTGATACGGAAGCACTGAAGGAAGAACTGCTGAAAGACCTTGCGCATCAGAAAGGATTCCTCGCTTCAGTGGAAAAAAAGCTGAATAATGAAAAGTTCATGCAAAATGCAAAAGAGGAAATCGTAAACCTTGAAAAGAAAAAACAATCGGATGCATTGGCAAGAATAAAGACAATCGAAGAAAGTCTTTCACAGTTAAATGGTGTTTAAATGGATTGCGTGATCAGACAGGCAAATGAAAATGACATCCGGACCATTCGCCGGCTGGCATTTGATATCTGGCCCGCAACTTATAGCGATATCCTTTCCTCTGAACAGATCAGATACATGCTCGATCTGATGTACAGCGAGGAAGAATTAAAAAAGCAGTTTGATCACAATCACCGGTTTCTGCTGGTGTACAGAAACAATCAGCCGGTTGGTTTTGCCGGATATTCTGAAAGGGGAACCCAACACTGGCATTTAAACAAGATCTATCTTTCACATTCAGAAAAAGGCAAGGGCACGGGCAAAAAACTGATCGAGTATATCATCCGGCAAATTTCCTGCGAATCAGCGAACTGTCTGAGCCTGAACGTAAACCGGCACAATAAAACCCGCGGTTTTTATGAACATCTCGGATTTACCATCGTGAAGGAAGAAGATATTGCAATCGGGGAAGGTTATTTCATGAATGATTTCGTAATGGAAAAGCGGTGGTAACTTCATCGTTCCGGCAAGGCATTTCCATATAACATCCTAAACGCGTTAAACACCGCCTGGTGCAGGATGGTGGCATGATTTTCATCCGGCAGGTAATCAAAAAATACTTTTACGTTCTTATTCTTCACCGATTTTAATTTATCGGCCAGCAGGTTTGCATCCACTTCCATCACCCTCGGAAATGTTGTAGGAGTAAGGCCCTCCTTTCCAACTGCGATATAAATCTGTGTTGGCTGATCAAAGTCCGGGTCTTCGATACCGGTCTTGCGTTCTAAGATCGATCCGTTATCCCACCATAAACTTGGGCTCACAATAATATATTTATTAAACAGACGCGGTTTCGTGAATAATATTTCGGTTTCCAGCAGTCCGCCGAGCGACTGCCCGATGATTGTTTTCGAATCGTTGGTCTTATACTTCTGTTCAATATAGGGCTGCAATTCCTTTTCTAAAAATGAAATAAAGCGTGCGGACTGACCGGTTGTGGGGTAATTTTTCTTATCTTCCTGAATACTGGTTGGAAACGTAAAATCCCGCCTTCGGTCAACCGTTGCAATACCCACAACGATCGATTTCGGAACAAGATGAATCCATTCGAAGCTGTTAAACTGAACAAGACCGACAATGTGAATAAAATCTTCGTCCGCCGATCCGTCGAGCAGGTAAATGACGGGATACCTTGTTGTATCGGTTTCACTGTATCCCTCGGGAAGATATATGTTTAAGACCCGTTTTTCGGCCAAAACTTCGGATTGAATTGCATCAATTCTGCCCAAAATAAAAGGTACAAGCTTCTCAGTCTTGTCGGCCTGCGCATTCAGCAGCGACGAGAAGAAAACCGATAGTATAACAAGCAATAAATGTTTCATTTTCCGGTGCCGCAGCTTTATAATGATGACCGCAGTTTATAAAGGTAAAACTGATTTTCATCCGATTCGTTTTAAATCAGCAGCTATCCCGTTTTATTTAAAATTTTTTCCAATTCAATTATCGGTGCTACGGCTGTAAAGCAAAATGCCGGCTTTCGGGAAGAATTAAATTTTTTGTTAAAAAATACAACAATGTTTACATTTATAC
>JAFAEW010000124.1 GCA_023423835.1 Bacteroidota bacterium
GTCATAAATAGATGGGATTACAGGAATATGTAATCCCTTTTCATTTATTTTTCCTTCCAAAATCAATAGCGCAGCAATGCCGAGTGGAAGTCCAACCGTAGTTGCCATAGCGGTATGAAGATTATCCTTTCCGATGAGATCGAGGTAGCTTACAATATTTTTTTCTTCCCCGTTCACTTCATAACCGATTTCATGCATCATGATGATCCGGTCTTTATCCTTTTCCGTGAGGGCCAGGTTTTTTTCCAGCGTAAACTGCATAACGTCCGCCGCACTTGCAATCCCTTTGTTGATCATAGTTTGATCATCGGTGAGTCCTAAACAGACCATCTGATCTTTAAATGTATTTACTTCCTCCGAATCCTCGTCGAAATTCAACAGGTATCCAAGTTTCGCATCGGTGGCATTTTTAGCGAGATGTTGTTTGAAGAAGCCTGATAAAGAAAGTTCATTCGTGTCGTAATCCTGCTGCTCAGAGGTGAGCCTTAGTAAAACAACCTGTTTCCATCCCGCACAAAAATCAGGATGTCTTAAAGTTGTTCTCAGAAATGTATGCACATCGTGCAAATTATAAAGGTCGATATACCTCGAAGAATCGCGGTTTGGATAATAGGCGAAGCTTCCGGCTTCCGGTACTTCCACTAACCGGTTCTCATCAAAAAGATCTTCATAAGCTAATTTTATCTCCCGGTCATTTTCCTTGAAATGCGCACCGTCTTTGCCGGCGAGCACCACGTTTCTCGGGTTCCAGCTGATTTTATAATGCCAGGGATTATTATCCGAATCCGGAGCCACCAATCCTCCGCAATGCGATTTGAAGGAGGTGATCTTTCCTCCCTCATTTTTTATTGAATTGAATAGATGCATCGCACTCATGTGATCAATACCCGGATCTAAACCCATTTCACATAAAAACAATAATCCTTTTTCTCTGATCTGATCTGCCAGCTCCTTTATCCCTTCTCCCACATAAGAAGCGGTAAGCAAATTTCTATTCAACTCCAGACAATCTTCCGCAATTAAGCGATGCAACTGCGGCGGCATCATAGAAATTACGATATCGCCTTCTTCAATCAGCTTTCTTCTTTCCTCCTTATTTTTTGTATCGATCTGCCGGGCGGAAACATGGGCCGCTTCACCTGCTTTCGACTTTGCAAGATTAAGGTCATAATCCGCTACAACAAGTCTCCAGTTTCGCTTTGCCGTTTCCTTCCTTAAAAAATCAATTAATACCGTTGCTGATTTTCCTGCTCCGATTACAACTATCGTTTTAGAATTATTCATACATAAAATTGGTTCTGCAGATCTTATAAAAAAAGCCGCAATGAACGAATGCGGCGAAGTTATTGGGAGTAAATTGAAATGACAAGGCTAAATTAATCAGCAATAAGGTATAAACCTTGCGATTCTGCACTAATCATCGAGATTCTGTATTTGATTTTTGCAGCATCGGCATTGTCAGGAGCAGGCAGATTCACAGTTTGTCCCGGAGATATGTTGCGGACATAAACGGTTTCTCCTTTCTTATATCTTCCGTTTGCATCATAATACATGAGATCGAGCATGATGAGGTCAACCGGAATCTCACTCACATTTTCAATCCGGTATTTTACGCCGGTGGCGCTGTTCGTTACCGGTTGCGTTGCACTTACCTGAATATAATCTTTGATTTTAGGACCGGCTTTCTCCGCTTTAATAAAATCGGTATTGCTCTTCTGCCCGGCAACGGTTTCAGTTTTTGGCTCCGAAGCAGTAAGCGAAGCCTTTACTTCCCGGACGGCAGTTTCAACAGGTTTAGTTACCGCCGGTTCCTCTTTTTCCGCCGGCTTATTTTTCAGCGCTGCACTCACAACTGATTTGTTCGTATTTGGTGAAACCTTTCCTTCATCAGCCTTATTTTTTTCGCTGGGAATGGAAGGCGTTTCATCTTTTTTAGCCGACTGAAAGTTTTCGGTCTCACTTTCCTGAGAATGAACATCAGCAGCAGAATTTGCGGCCGGCGTGCTGTTATTTTGAACGGTTTCCAATTTCAGTTCATCGGGATTGTGAGAAGAGGTTTTACTCCAGCTATATGCGATCCAGATTCCCATGGAAATGATGAGCAGACCCAACAAAAACACCAAAGCCTTGCTGTCATTGGGTTTCGAACGTGCCTGTCCACTTTTGGTCAGAATCTTTTCTGCCTGCGGCTCCTGCAGACTAGAAAAACTATTGGGAAAGTTTTCCACCCATTCCGTTTTATACAGATCGTTTTCCACTTTTTCCGGCCGGCTCTGTTCTTTCTTTTCGCTCTCCCAGTTGTCGTACATTTCCTTCCAATGTGGTGCAACGGAGACCGGCTGTGGAATTTCCTGCTTTAACACCGGCTGCGGAGGTTCTATTCTATTACTGATAGCGGTAATCCTTATTCTCGGTTTCGGCTTTTTCTCTACCGCTTTTGCAGGTTCTTCGGCCAGTTTTACGGGCTGCGTTGCAGAGGGTCTTTTATAGAAACGATCGTAAGGCTGTTCTTCCACTGCCGGCGCATACGGCTTAAATTCCTCAATCTCACTCGGGTAGCGCCATCCGGCACTTCTGCCTTCTACCCAAAGAAGATCGTACGGCTTCAGCCCTGTTTTTATCAGATCTTCAAATTCGAAAGGGCCGCTTTCTTTATTATTCCTTAATAACCGATATTGTTTCATAAAAATAAGCGTTAGAATTGAATAATGCTGCTTATTGGTAATATATTGTAAATGTTTAGTTATTTTCAAAATATATACCAAATAAATTAATTTTTCTTTCATATAGAAACAATTAACAACATTCTGCTCTTTAACTTAAAAAGCATAGATTTTTTCTTAATAAATAGCCGATAAAACGGTAAATTTGCAGGCATTTTTAAACCAAAAGAAGAAGAACGTATGGAAGATTTTTTGCCCGGGGAAACGACCGACAATGACCGCATTTTGCAGGTGAATATTGAAGACCAGATGAAGACCGCTTATATCGACTATTCGATGTCTGTAATAGTTGGAAGAGCACTGCCGGATGCGAGGGATGGTTTTAAACCCGTGCACCGGAGGGTTTTATATGGAATGCGCGAACTGGGAAATTTCAGTAATCGTCCCTACAAAAAAGCAGCACGTATAGTGGGAGAGGTGATGGGAAAATTTCATCCGCATGGAGATAAATCGATCTATGATACTGTTGTACGGATGGCGCAGGATTGGACCATGCGTTACATGATGGTGGATGGCCAGGGTAATTTCGGTAACCAGGATGGCGATCCCCCGGCAGCTATGCGGTACACGGAAGTAAGACTGCAAAAGATCGCAGAGGCGATGCTTGAAGATATCGATAAGGATACCGTAGATTTTCAATTAAACTTCGACGACTCTCTGGAAGAACCAACGGTTTTACCCACCCGCATTCCGCAGTTGCTGGTAAACGGATCGAGTGGGATCGCCGTGGGAATGGCTACCAACATGCTACCGCACAACCTGGGAGAAGTGGTTGACGGATGTATTTCTTATATTGATAATAAAAGTATTACCGTGGAAGAACTGGCAAAGGTTGTTAAGGCGCCGGACTTTCCAACAGGCGGTATTATTTATGGAATGGATGGCGTAACGCAGGCTTTGCTTACCGGCAGGGGAAGAGTTGTTTTGCGTGGAAAATGTGTAGTGGAAACAAAGCCAAGCGGAAGAGAACAAATCATCATCACCCAGGTTCCTTACCAGGTTAACCGCGACTTTTTAACCGACAAGATCGGTCAGCTTGTAAATGAAAAGGTGATTGAAGGCATTGCACATGTCAACAATGAAAGCAATAACCGCGAAGGCACCCGTATCGTAATAGACCTGAAACGGGATGCTTATTCAAATGTTATCATCAATCAGCTCTACAAGTTTACCGAACTGCAAACGAGCTACGGTATCAATAACGTAGCGCTCGTAAACGGTAAACCGAGGATTTTAAACGTTAAAGAACTTATCAGCGAGTTCGTGGCATTCCGGATGGAAGTGGTGATCCGGAGAGCCAAATTTGAACTTAAAAAAGCCCGGGAAAAAGCACACATTTTACAAGGCTATCTGATTGCACTCGACCACCTTGACGAAGTGATCCGACTTATCCGTAATGCTGCTACGCCTGAAATTGCAAAAAATGATCTTGTAACCGCCGGTTGGGGACTCGATGAAGTACAGGCAAAAGCAATTCTCGAGTTAAGGCTGCAACGGTTAACCGGTATGGAAAGGGAAAAGATCAGGCAGGAATTTGATGAATTGATGAAGTTTATTCAGGGATTGGAGGAATTACTGCAAAGTGAAACGCTGAGATTTGACCTGATAAAAAAAGAGCTGCTTGAGATAAGGGAACGTTTTGGCGATCCGAGACGAACTGAAATTCAATATCTGGCTGAAGACATGCGGATGGAAGATCTTATTGAGGATGAAGATGTTATCATTACTATTTCCCATCTTGGTTACATTAAAAGAACCGTTGCAACCGACTATCGTCAGCAAAGAAGAGGTGGAAGAGGTGCAATGGGAAGCAAGACGAGGGAGGAAGATTATGTTGAACATCTATTTGTGGCTTCTACCCACGATACTATGATGTTTTTTACAGAGAAAGGAAGATGCTACTGGTTGAAGGTGTACGAGATTCCGGAAGGAGAAAAGCAGGGAAAGGGAAGAGCCATTCAAAACCTGATTCAAATTCCAGCCGACGACAAGGTGAGGGCCATCATGAATGTGAAGAAACTCGACGACAAAGAATACACATCAAACCGATACATCATCCTTTGCACCAAGAAGGGTATCATTAAAAAGACGCCCTTAGCCGATTTCAGCCGGCCAAGATCCTCGGGAGTAAATGCGATCACCATTCTGGAAGGTGATGAATTACTGGAAGCGAAGATCACGGATGGCGATTGCCACATCCTGCTGGCGGTGAAATCGGGCCGCGCCATTCATTTTCCGGAATCGAAAGTCCGCCCTACGGGAAGAGGTGCAATTGGCGTTACCGGTATTGAAGTTGACAGCAAGAATGATGAGGTAATTGGCATGGTATGTGTCAATGAAAAAGAGGAATCAAAGACGATTCTGGTGGTAAGTGAGAAGGGTTTTGGAAAGCGTACCCCGGTTGATGAATACCGTATCACAAACAGGGGAGGAAAGGGCGTGAAGACCATCAATATTACCGAAAAAACCGGTCCGTTGGTGGGTATTCTGGCCGTTTCCGGAAATGAGGATCTTATCATCACCTGCACTTCGGGAATTACCCTGAGAACACCAGTTTCAGCAATCAAAGAATCAGGAAGGGCAACCCAGGGCGTAATTTTAATAAGGCTCGACAATGGAGATCAGATTGCAGCCATTTCAAGAATTGAAGAACAGGAAATTAAAGACAAATCCGAAGACGAGGAATTACTTCCTGAAACCTCTGATGCGGTAGAAACCGATAGCGATATCAGCCCGGAAAAAGCAGCAGACCTTGCAGCAGAGGAAGAAGAAAGAGAAGAAAATTCCGAACCAGATGAAGATCCTGAATAACTGAGTATCAAGTTTTTATAAATGACAAATCACTAATTAAATCAACATGAAAAAACTCTCATTATTTTTTTTAATGATGATGGCGGCAGCGGTAAGCTGGTCGCAGAATTATAATGCACTTACCCTTTATTATTCTCAGGGAAAATTTGAAGATGCGAAGAAGGAAATAGACAAATTGTCAAAAGATCCCAAGGCGCAGGATAAAGCGGAGACCTATCTCTGGCAATTCATAGTAGATGCAGAATTATATTCCGATAGTACCCTTCACCAGAAATATCCCGATGCAGGCGAAAATGCAATTGCAGCACTCCAGAAATACACCGAAAAAGAGCCCGATCTCAAAAAATTGAAGGAGCAGGGAATGAGAAGCCTGAGCAACCTGTATGGTCAAAGCTTCAACTACGGAAGGGATTATTTTAAGGCCGAAGACTGGAACAATGCGTTTAAATTCTTCAATCTCTGCCAGCAGACTAGCGAATACATCGGTAACCACAAGTTGAATTCGAATGGAAATTATACCATCGATACGACGGTAGTGCTCTATACCGCCTACGCCGCTCAGAACGCAGGAAAAATGGATGAGGCTGCGAAGAGATATAAGGCATTGGCAGACTGGAAGGTGAAGGATAAGGATTACGAAGATATTTATAAGTACATCCTCGACTACGATATCCGAAACAAGAATGATGATAGCTTCAAAAAATACCTGGCCCTCGCGAAAGAGTTTTATCCTGAAGATATGGCTATCTGGAACCAGATTGAAATGAATAATCTTACCAATAATTCAAATCTTGAGGATATTGTAAAAAGATATAAAGCGGATGATGCGGCCGGAAAACTCAAAGCTGCAGATTATGTGACCTATGGCGAAACCTTTGCAACGCCGGACAAATCGCAGGTCGACAAGCTCGACAGCTTACAGCAAGTGGATTTGAAATTAGCAGCGGCTGATGCATTTTCAAAAGCTTACAAATTAGACAGTTCCAATGGCATCTACGCTTTTAATGCAGGTGTATTATATTATGGAAATTTTGCAGCCTTAGACGATCAGTATTTCGCTTTGAGAGGAGAAGACGCCAAATTAAAACCTAAACGCGATTCCGTTGTGAAAAAACAACAGGAAGTAGCTATGGAAGCCATCAATTGGCTTGAGAAAGCATACAATCAATTAAAAGCAAAAGACGACCGCACGAAAAGCGAAAGTAATAGTTTGAACCGCACCGTGGATTATCTCGCAAATTTATATCTCTGGAAAAGAGACAGAAGCAGAGGAACCGATACCAAGGCCTACGATGCTTTTGATGCCAAGTATAAAATCTTTGATGCGGAACACGACAAGTACAAACCGGCAGCAGAATAGTTGTTCGATTATTGTCAAATAAAAACAAGAGCCATCTTTTCAGATGGCTTTTTTTATGTGGTTGAAATTTCGATTTAATCGGTTTCTTCTGATGCCAGGGGTAGCAGTAAAGATTGAGCTATAAGTTAGTTATCGAAACTAGTATACAATCTAAAAAGAGAACGCGGCGAAAATCCAGGTTGTACTTAACATAATATTAATTATAGGAATAAAACTAGCTGAAAAAATATTTAAAGTATAAAAGTACTTTAATACTTTTATTCTTATCTTTGCCTATCATTTCACGAAAAAAACTTTAAATATGCACACCATTGAAGAGGATGTTCTCAATGTAACCTTGATAGAGCCAAGGCTGAAACACGCAACCATCTTTCAGAAATTCGAAAACCTGGAAAAAGGCGAAGGTTTTACAATTTTAAACGACCACGATCCAAAACCGCTCTATTACCAGTTGCTGGGAAATCACGGCAATATTTTTACCTGGAAATACCTGGAACAGGGACCCGAATGGTATAAAATCCGCATCACGAAAAAGCCCGTTCAACCTGAATCCAGGGAGAATTCTGCCTCTGAAACCGAAGTGCTTAATGTTACTTTACTCGAACCAAGGTTAAAACATCCGACCATTTTTCAAAAGTTTGATGCGCTCGATAAAGGTGAAAGCCTGATCATTCTCAATGACCATGATCCCAAGCCGGTCTACTATCAGTTACTGGGAGAACGCGGCAATATATTTAGCTGGGAATATCTCGAACAGGGACCTGATCGCTGGAAGATTCAAATAACAAAAAAATTGACCGGTGAGGCGGAAGAAACCCTCGGTGAGATTGCGGCGAAGGATATTCGCAAAGCCGAAATATTTAAAAAATATGGACTTGATTTTTGCTGCGGCGGAAAGAAAACCGTAAAACAAGCGTGTGCAGAAAAAGGCATCGATGTTACAAGAATTGAATACGAACTCCAACACACGGATAAAAATTACGCGGGCCGCCCTCTCCCTTACAATGAATGGGAAGAAGGATTTCTGGCCGATTATATTGTAAACACCCACCACAGTTATGTAAAAAAATCGCTGCCCGAACTCCTTCAATTTGGACTGAAGGTTGCGAAAGTGCATGGAAACCTGCATCCCGAATTAGTTACCATCTACGGTTTGGTGGAAGAAGTAAGCGAAGAAATGACTGAACACATGGAAAAGGAAGAAAAGATTCTCTTTCCTTTTATCAAGAAGGTGTCACAGGCAACTAACAAAGCAGAAGTATTTTCAAATGCAAGTTTTGGATCGGTAGAAAATCCGATCAGCATGATGGAACATGAACATGAAATAGTAGGTAAAAATCTTGAGTTGATCAGAAATTTAAGCAAGGATTTCACCTTGCCTTCCGATGCCTGCGCTTCCTATAACTTGTATTTCAAAATGTTGGAAGAATTTGAATCAGACTTATTCCTGCATGTTCATCTGGAGAATAATATCTTATTCCCCAGGATCCTGGAAATGAGTAAGGAATATATGTCTTAGTTTTAACCCCAGTTCCCCGGCGACTGCGAAGCAATTCTTTGCTTTGCAGTCCCATTTTTCCCTGAACCTTGAAGTTACTACTAACAAAATCTGATTTATGATCATTGATGCCAATACCAAGATTGCCGCAATTTTAAAAACCCATCCGGATGCGCTGGAGGAGATCATAAGTATTAATCCGAAATTTGAAAAGCTCCGTAATCCGATCATGCGTAAGCTCATGGCAGGACGAACCAGCTTGTCAATGGCCTCGAAAATTGCCGGTTGCGCAGTAACTGATTTTTTTCAAAAGCTCGAACCGCTCGGATTTCAAATTGCAACATCCGGACAAGTTGAAAAGGCGGCGGATAAGGCCATTCCTTCCTTTGTCCAAAAACTGAAACCGGAAGACGTCACCGTTCTCGATGTTCGTCCATTGATAGATAACGGAAAGGATCCCTTAAGTACGATTATGGAAGCGGTAAATCAATTGCAGCCGTCAAAAACACTAAAGATCATAAACAGTTTTGAACCTACTCCGCTCATTCACCTGTTGGAAAAGAAAGGATTCCGGTACTACATTGATAAAGTTTCGGAAGAATTGATAGCGACATACTTTTTCCGAAGCGGCAGCGATTCTTATTCTGATGAGGAAAACGTTCAATCCAATGAGGCTGATTGGAAGGATATCAAAAATAAATACAGCAGCAACCTGAAATACCTCGATGTACGGCAATTGCCGATGCCTTTGCCGATGCATACGATTTTAGAAAATCTCGAACATCTTGATCCGCAGGAGGCGTTGTATGTTTACCATAAAAGAATCCCCGTTTTTCTGCTTCCGGAGTTACGTGAACGTAATTTTGATTACCGTATTTCAGAGATCGACGAGGGCGAAGTACACCTTTTAATCTTTCATCAATAATGTTTACTCCTGCAACCAACACCGGGGCCATTCAGAATACTTCTTATAAAGTAGTTATTCCATTTTATGTGTATGCAGGATTTTCTTTTTTGGCCGCAACCATTCTACTGTTTATTTCTTCCTCAAACCTTAACCATTATTTCCAGCCCAATCTTCTGGCCACAACCCATGCAATGACTTTGGGCTGGGGAACAATGATTATCCTCGGCGCCAGTCACCAACTGGTGCCGGTTTTAATTGAGTCGAAATTGTACAGCAACACCCTCGCATGGCTCTCTTTTGCACTTGCAGGTATCGGAATCCCTGTTTTAATAACTGCCTTTTTCAACTTTAATATGGGAACTGCAGCAGAAACCGGAGGAATACTGATAAATGCGGCTTTGCTTTGTTATTTGCTGAATCTTTTTCTGAGCATCTCAAAAAGCAAACATGAGAATGTGCACGCCATCTTCGTGTTTACAGCCGTAATCTGGCTGCTGATCACCACCATTATCGGCCTGTTACTGGTGTATAATTTTCGCTATAATTTTTTCAAACAGGATTCTCTGCATTATCTTTCACTGCATGCACATATCGGTATTCTGGGCTGGTTTCTATTGCTGATTATCGGAGTGGGAACAAGATTAATTCCGATGTTCATGATCTCAAAATACAGCAATAACAAATTGTTATGGGCGATATATTTTCTGATCAATGCGGCGATCATAAGTTTCATCATTCTGTTTATTTCGGCAGACATGCGCTTTCTCTACCTGATTCCTCTGATCCTAAGCGGCACGGGAATCATTCTGTTTATGCTTTATTGCAGAAACGCTTATAAGGAAAGGATCAGGAAGAAAATTGATCAGCCGGTGAAGATATCTCTGTTATCGGTTTTCATGACGTTGATTCCCTTTCTGATCCTCCTGTTTGTGATCTTCGCGTCGTTTTTTATCGAACAAAATGTATCCTTTATTTTGTTGTACGGATTCACCGTTTTTTTCGGATGGATTACGGCCATCATTTTGGGAATGACTTTTAAAACGCTGCCGTTTATCGTTTGGAATAAGGTATATCATACCAAAGCCGGCCTTGCAAAAACTCCGAATCCGAAAGACCTCTTCAGCGAAAATATTTTCCGCTGGATGGCTATCTTTTATCTCACAGGCTTTGTTTTATTTGCACTTGGATTACTGATTAAATTTATCCTTTTGGTGCAAATCGCATCTCTGCTATTGGTGGTAACAGCAATATTGTATAACAGCAACCTTCTGAAAATGGTTTGGCACAAATCGATCATCAAATGAATATCATTACCAACAACCATCAACTTTGTGAACGGGCATTGCAAAACCTCAAAAACGTTATTGATCCGGAAATCGGATTGAATATCGTTGACCTCGGATTGCTCTATCAACTTGACTTCGACGAAGACCATTCTGCTTTGTTCTTGTCCATGACCTTGACCACCCAGTTTTGTCCAATGGGAAGCAGCATCAGGGAAGGCGCCATACAGGCACTGCAACAGGCATTTCCCGGCTACCAGGTGCAGGTGAACCTGGTTTTTGATCCACCATGGAACTCGAAGAAGATATCGGAAGAAGGACAGAAATTTTTAAACGCTTAGATTATGTTGAGTTATTCTTGTAAGACTGCAGTGAAAGCGGTAATATACCTTGCAACGAAATATGCCAGCGGTGAAAAGGCAGGCATCAAGGAAATTGCAGAAAATATAGTTGCGAATGAGCATACGGTAGGGAAATTATTACAAAGCCTTGTAAAACAACATGTCATCAATAGTATTAAAGGACCGGCCGGCGGTTTTTTTATTACAGAACAACAACTGCAACAACCGATCATGCAAATTGTAAATGCGATTGATGGGAAGCAAATATTCAAGGAATGCGGATTGGGCCTGAGCAAATGTTCTTCTCTTCACCCCTGCCCTATCCATAATGAATACCAGGCAGCCAGAGAGCTGATGGAAAAATTATTCAAAACCAAAACCATCGTTGATTTGTGTGAGCCCGTGAATGCAGGTTCAGCCTATCTGATGGGTTAATGTGTTGCGGTCTTTATCACTAAGAATCATTTTCTGATTTCTTCAGAGAAAAAATTCTAACGACAGGAATCGGTCTTATCCTTTTGGCCGGCGCTTTTCCTTTTTATCTGATTGCCGCTCGCGATAAATAGTCGGAAGGGTAAGTTTATATTTCACCGAAACCATCCGGATCAGAAAAATCAAAACAATGGAGAACGGCTGCGCAAAACTGTTTTGATCGAAATAATTTGTCAGCAGCAGATAGGCACCGCCACCGGTTATACAGGCAGTGGCGTAAATTTCTTTTTTGAAGATAATCGGAATATTATTAAGAATGATGTCGCGGGTGATACCGCCAAAACAGGCGGTCACGGTTCCTAAAGCAATACAAATGCCTGCCGGTAATCCAAAGAAAATGCCTTTTTGAATGCCGAGGATGGTGAAGAATCCAAGTCCCAAAGAATCGAATATCAGTAAGGTACGGTGAAGGTTTTTTATAGTGTTGTTGAAAATGATCACGACAATTACTGTGGCGGTAATAATGATCGAATAATCGATACTTCTCATCCAGCTAACCGGAAGGTCGCCAATCATCATATCGCGTAAAGTTCCGCCCCCGACGGCGGTAATGAATGCAATAATCAGAACGCCGAAGATATCCAGCTTTTTCTCCATCGCTGCAAAAACGCCGGACACGGCAAAGGAGATTGTTCCTAAAATGTCAATGAGATTTAATATATCTGAATTCATTGCAGGTAGTAATAACAGCTAACATTCACTGAGGCTAATCGGGATATTAAGCGCAAGACCACCGTCGGAGGTTTCTTTGTATTTCGAATTCATATCGAGCGCTGTATCCCACATCGTTTTCACCACTTTATCGAGACTCACTCTTGCAAAATCCGGAGAACCCTGAAGCGATAACTGCGCGGCGGTAATTGCCTTTATTGCTCCCATCGTATTTCTTTCGATGCAGGGAACCTGTACCAACCCTCCGATAGGATCGCAGGTTAATCCCAGATGATGTTCCATAGCTATTTCGGCTGCCATTAAAGCCTGTCTTTGCGTGCCGCCCAGACTTTCACTGAGGGCCGCTGCGGCCATAGACGATGAAACCCCGATTTCAGCCTGACATCCACCCATTGCAGCCGATAATGTTGCTCCCTTTTTAAAGATACTTCCAATCTCAGAGGCGGTTAGCAAAAAGTTGATGATTTTTTCTTCCTCATTACCCTCACAAAACACAATAAAATACTGCAATACTGCCGGAACCACGCCGGCCGCGCCGTTTGTTGGAGCCGTTACCACACGGCCGAAAGCGGCGTTTTCCTCGTTTACGGCCAACGCAAAACAACTAACCCAATCGAGAATATATTTAAAGCTGTTTCCACCTTCCCTGATTGCATTTGTCCAGCTTCCGTAATCCGAATAGCTTTTTCCGGCGATCAATCTTTTATTTAAGTCAAACGCCCGTCTGATTACCTGTAATCCGCCGGGCAACTGGCCCCTCGTATGACATCCCCGAAAGATGCAGGACTTCATCGTTTCCCAGATATTCAGAACGCCCGCCTTCGTTGCCGCCTCACTACGCCAGGTATTTTCATTTTCCATGACCACCTCATGAATCGACAGGCCTGTTTTCATACACCAATGCATCAAATCATCCGCATGGTTGATGGGAAAAGGAAGTTCGATCTTGCCGGATGCGCTTCCCTCCTCCCCTTCCTTCACTACAAATCCGCCTCCGATGGAATAATAGGTTTCGCTGATGGTTTCGCCATTCTTAAACCGGGCTAAAAAAGTCAGACCATTGGGATGATACGGAAGCAATTCGTTGAACAGAAAAACGACATCTTCATCAGGATTAAAATCGATCAGGTATTTTCCGCCCAGCAACAACTTCCGGGCAGCATTGATATCCTGCAGTTTGGGTGTGATCGATTCTACATCCATTGTTACCGGATCTTCACCGGAAAGTCCGAAAATTACTGCGATGTCCGTTCCATGGCCTTTTCCCGTTTTTGCAAGCGAACCATAAAGCAAAACCTTTAGTTCAACCACATCCTTTAAACTCCCGTACGTATGGAGCTGTTCGATGAACCGCAGCGCTGCCCGCCATGGACCAAGGGTGTGCGAACTCGAGGGACCGATGCCAATCTTAAACATATCAAATACCGAAATTGCCTCATTTGCCATGTTACAAAATTAGCTTGTTTATCTACACAGCGTGCTTTTTAATAGTTGGTTGAAGTGGTCTTGTTTTTCCGGGTACCAGATAAATTGCAATAAGCGTAATCAACGCAAAACAAACCAATCCGAGATAGATATGATGGGTAGAATTGTTTATGGCCTTTTGAATAAATGTTTTCGTTTGGCTATCCAATGAAGGCTCTTGTAGAACCTGCAAAATTTTCTTTGTACCGCCCGAAATTTCTGAAGGTACTGATTGCATTTGAGCCGAAAACGAATTATTGAAAATCGCACCAATTATTGCGGCGCCAAGACTTTGTCCCAGGTTTCTTGAAAATACGTTTAGCCCGGTTACAACTCCTCTTTGTTCCCACGATACCATCGACTGGATTCCTACAAGCGATGGCGTGCTGAGTAAACCAAAGCCGGCGCCGAGCAAAACCTGATCGATCACTACCAGGTAAATCGGCTGGGGCCAGGGAATAAACAAAAAGCCGGTGCAGGCGATGAGGATCAGAATCGTTCCGATCAAAGAGGTAGCCCGAAAGCCGATGCGCAGGTAAAGTTTTCCGGAAAGCGCCGAGGCGGTAGGCCAACCGATACTCATACTGGCCAGTACGAAGCCCGATGCGATTATTCCTAATCCGAGTGAAGCCTGCGTGAAAGTGGGCAGGAATGTTTCAGGACCCATCATCACAATTCCCATTGCGGTCATTGCAATATTGGTATAGGTGAAGGTTTTGTTTTTCCAGACCCAGGAAGGGAGAATCGGTTCAGTGGCGGATTTTTCTGTCAGAAAGGTGAAATATCCCAGGACCAGAATAGCGGCCACGATAAAAAAACTTTGAATGGAAAGCCATGGCCAGCTTTGTCCGCCTTCCAGCAAATAAATGATAAGCAGACCGATCGTAAGCAGGATCAGAATGGCTCCCTTATAATCGATTACATGTTTTTTTCTTTCTACCTCTTCCTTAAAAAAACTGGCTAAAAAGCCTATGCTGATAAAACCGACGGGTATGTTGATTAAGAATATCCATCGCCAGCTCGCATATTCTGCGAGGGCTCCGCCCACTGCCGGCCCAATGATGGCGCTGATTCCCCAAATACTCGAAAGCCAGCCCTGGATTTTTGCACGTTCTTTTACTGAATAAAGATCACCGGCTATAGTATTTACCGTGGCCATGATTGATCCTGCTCCCAATCCCTGCAAACCCCGGAAAAAAGTCAGGGCGTTGATATTCCATGAAGCTGCCGCAGCGGCCGATCCGAGAAGAAAGATCGAAATACCGGTCAGCAAGATGACTTTCCGACCAAAAAGGTCGGCCAGTTTTCCGTAAACCGGAATGGTAACGGTTTGGGCAAGCAGATAAATGGAAAATACCCAGGAAAACTGGCTGAAGCCGCCAAGATCGGATACAATCTTGATCGCCGTGGATACAATGGTGGTATCCATTGCCGCCAGCATCATCGTCAGCATTAAGGCGATTAAGATGTAGTTTCTTCTAACGGGTTTTGCTTTTCCCATCATACAAATATAAAATCTCGGTTACTTTAAACATTCTTACTATCTGAACGATCAGCCCGTTGTGCATGAATTGAAAGCAATTCAGGAATTTGGAAAAATGATCCTTAATATTGCTGCATGAAACCGAAGCCGGTACATCAATATCAAAATTTGGGGCCAAAACTTTTGGTCTTCTTTTTTTGCGGTTTCCTGCTGTCATGCAACCTTACGAAGGATGAGATGATTGTTCCAAATGCCGCTTTTCATTTTATTCAGCTTTCACCGGCTGCACCTCCCCTGACGATTTATGTCAACAACGAGAAAATTGCCGAAAATTTTATTTATGGAGAAGACAGCGGATACTACGAAGTGCAACCTGGTCTGATCTCGTTTAAGGTATCGGAAACCGGATCGAATGATTTTCTAATCGATAACTATACCGCACTTACCGGTGGTTTGAAATACAGTATTTTTACGGTCGATTCATTTTCGAGTATCAAACTTACCTCTGTAAGAGATAATTTCATCGGACTCAGTGGTGATACAGCCGGTGTCAGGTTTTTATACATGAGTGCCGATACCGCAATTCTTAATGTAAAACTTTTCAATACACGCGACTCAATCAGTTATCCCTCAAGATATTTTAACGACCAGCATGCAGATACGACCAGGGCTTCTTTCCGGAAGATCCGTGCTGGAACTTTCAACCTGTCGCTCCTCCAGAGAGACAGCACCGTTTACGGATTCTTCGACAATATCAATCTGGAAGCAAACCGGTTTTACACAGTTTATATAAAGGGATTTAAGAAAGGAACGGGAGCGGATTCACTTGATAAAGGAATCATCCGATATTAATAACCTTTCAATTCGGTTTTTGGATTACTTAACTTTGAAATCAAATAACGATTAGCATGCAATTGTCTTCATTACTAAGCAGATTTAATGAGCCCGAAACACTTAAGATGGCGCAGCTCGGACGGGAATTAAGGGCAAAGGGAGCGGATATTATCGATTTAAGTTTAGGAGAGCCGGATTTTGATACACCGGAACATATAAAGGAAGCGGCAATAACGGCTATCAGGGAAAATTATAGCCATTACACGCCCGTGGCCGGATATCCTGAACTAAGAAAAGCAGTTTGCACAAAATTCAAAAGAGATAATGGGCTGGATTACCAGCCGGAAAATATTATTGTATCTACCGGCGCCAAACAAAGTCTCGCCAATGCAATTCTTGCAACGGTAGATCAGGAGGATGAAGTGATTATTCCAACACCTTATTGGGTTACCTATTCTGAATTGGTAAAAATGGCCGGAGGAAAAGTAGTTGAGCTGAAAGGAAGACCAGAAAACGGATTCAAAATAACCGCCGGCGAGTTAAGTAGTGCTGTAACGGATAAAACAAAACTCTTTTTGTTTTCATCACCCTGTAATCCAAGTGGTGCAGTGTACGCGAAAGATGAGTTGAAGGAACTGGCCAATGTATTTGCGAGCCATCCCGATGTTCTGATTCTCTCCGATGAAATTTATGAATACATCAACTACAAAGGACAGCACGAAAGCATTGCACAGTTCCCGGAAATTAAAGACCGGGTAATTGTTGTAAATGGCTTGAGTAAAGGATTTGCGATGACAGGCTGGCGACTGGGATATATGGCAGCAGATGTAAGGATCGCGAAAGCATGCGAAAAAATACAGGGACAAATAACCAGCGGAGCCAACGCCATTACCCAGCGGGCGGCGATAGTGGCACTAACCTCTGATCTAAAGCCAAGTTTTCAGATGACCGAAAGGTTTAAGGAGAGAAAGGAAAAGACAATAGCGCTGATCAATGAAATTCCCGGACTCATTTGTCATCCCCCAGAAGGAGCTTTTTATGTATTCCCTGATGTTACCGCGTATTTTGGAAAGACAGATGGCAGCAAGGTCATTGAGAATGCAAATGATTTAAGTATGTACCTGTTAAACACTGCGCATGTCTCGAGCGTTATGGGCGATGCGTTCGGTGAACCGGGCTGTATAAGGTTCTCCTTTGCCAATAGCATGGAAAATATTGAAAAGGGCTGGAAAAGAATTGGGGAAGCTTTAGCCCGGTTGAAGTGACAGGTGTCCTGAACAACGAGCCGATTCCGAATTGGTTTAGAACGTATAGAAGCCGATTATAGGAGTTCCGATTTTTTTAATGGATGTTACCGCAATCTCATTTTTATTTCCCGACAATAAAAAAAGGCTGTATCGAATTGGTTTTTGATACAGCCTTAATAGTGAGACAAAGATAAACTATGGATTATACGACCGCAAAATCTGCATAAACTGTACAAACTTTGCCTGTTCTTCCGGCGTCATTTTATCCGCATCAATCGGTTTAGAATCCGGTTTTCCCTTTTCTATTTTTACAAATTTAAATTTTGATTCCGTTACTGAGGTATCATACAATTTGTAGGAAGTGTCCTGTGTCCATCTTACAAAAGGACGAATATTGCCACCGTTGTTGGAGGAAAATGCGTCATAGATTGTAGAGCGTGATTTTTTGTTGGTTCCGATAATAGATTTCGCGAAAGATCTTCCGTCTAAGGTTCCCCAATTCTTTGGTGTACGTACGCCAGCAATATCGGCGAGCGTAGGAAGAAAGTCAGTAAAATCAATGAGATCATGTGATACTGATCCGGGTTTTACCTTGCCGTTGAAGGAAACGATCATTGGAACATTTGTACCGGGTTCATTTGTCTCCTGCTTTCCGCCTTTTACCAGGATGTTGTTCCATTGTGATTTTATATCGGAGGAGGTCCCATTGTCGGCCAAAAAGATTACTACGGTATTCTTCAAGGCTTTGGTAGAATCAAGGTGATCCATAATCTGTCCAACTTTTTTATCCATATACTTAACCATGGACGGGAAGAATCTGGAGTCAGATTTATTGAAATCCCACAAATTATATTCCGGATCGTCGGGCGTAGGAACAAACGGTTTATGGCAAAGTATCATACTGTAGAGTGCGAAAAAGGGTTGTTTGATCGATTGACAGCTGTCAATATAGCGCAGGAGTTTAGCCGTGAAATAATCTTCCGTATAAACGTCTTTTGTCAGTTCTGATGGAATATAATTTCCGGCTTCGTAAATCTTGCTGCTTTTGTAACGGTTACCCTCTTCGGCTTCGCGTCCGGGCAGTGTAAACGGATACCAGACAGAATACTGTTGAAATCCGAAATTACGGATAGAATTATCGCCCCCGTCTAATTGCCACTTGCCGGTATAATAGGTTGCATATCCGGCATCGCTCATCAGATTCCCAATGGTTTTTTCATTCGGATCCATTTTTGCCCAATACGTATAATTTCTGAAATTGTATTTACCGGTCAGAATCGCAAATCGTGAAGGCGAACACATCGGTGAACTGTGACATTGGGTAAACTGTTTTCCACCTGCAGCGAGGCGGTCAACATTTGGGGTTGGATAAGACTGACCGCCGGTGTAGGAAGGCACTTCATACCCGACGTCGTCGAGAAAAATAATCAGCACATTGGGTCTTTTGCCCTTTGCTGCATCTGCGAATCCTTCAGACGGGCCTTGCTCATCGAGCGGAGAGAAATCTTTTTTGCAAGCGGAAAATGCGACAAGTAATCCCAATAAGAGGAAAGTTTGGATAGAAAATCTTTTCATAAACTGCTTTTAACTTCATTGAACAGGTCAATGAAAAAGTATTAATTAATTTTAACAAATTAAGATAAAATTTAAATACTTCAAGCAATTTTTTTTCAACATTTTCCTACTGCTGAACTATAGGAATTTTGCTGGGTAATAGCCGTCCGTTAAGCTTTTTCCAGGTACTCATTATACACATATCCTTCCACTCCGTCATCGGTTTTTATCAAACTCCATTGCTCATTCGTCCTGTTGAGCAGGGTTACGGTGGAATTGTGTGCGGCCTTTCCCACGATCGGCTGATCAGTGCCGGGACCTTTCCTGATGTTTAAATTCGAACTTTGCGTTGCAACCTTCGCTTTGGTTCCGGTATTCATATCCGAAACTTTTATGTCTAAGATCAGATCACCTGCCCGGAAATCGGGATCAATTTTATTGTAAACATTCCATAACTGATCCTTTACACCCGCAGGTGCAGAACCGTCAATATACAATACGTTGTTTTGTTCACGCACCTGGAGATTTTGCACGCCGCTTTGCTTGGCGGCATTTATCAATTCTGCATATTTTTGTTGTAATTCCATCCTTCATTATTTTTCTGTTACAGATAATTGATTGTTGATCTTACGGGGATTAAGAGAATTGAGTGACTGCATCAATCGGGGCAACTGATCTCTTTGAATGCTTCCGGTTAAAGTAATCTCTCCGTTTGCCACCGTTGCGGTAACGGTTGGAAAATCCTTTGTTGCGTCTCTTACACCTGATTGAAGTGTAGAATCTGCGCTTATTTCCGGAGTTGATTGCACTTCATTGACAGTAATATTGTTAATCACCGATTTTACACCTTTTACTTCTTTCACCGCCTGCTCGGCGCCGGTTTTGCAAGCTTCATCCGAACATTGGCCATCAAGGGTTACCACCCCGTTTGTTACACTGGTAGTTACACCGGTTAATCTCGGATCCGTTTTCGCTTTTTCGGTTAGGGCAGTTTGCAAATCCATATCGCTATTGCCTTTACAAGAAAATAATCCAATTACAATAAAACTTAATGCAGCAAATAAAAGGAACGGTAGATTTAATTTTTTCATCAATGACAATTTTTAGAAAGTGAATGTTGAAACGGCAACATCTCCTGAGTTAAAATAAATTTCGTGCCATTAATGAGAATACAGCAATCAGTTCCCATCAACCCGAAAATATCAGGACGGGAGAAAGATCGATAAAAGGATTGTCAATAGCAGGCAGAATAGACGAAATAGCAAGTCTTAATTTTTCCTGAGCTTTTGCTCATAGAGACTTATCCAGTCTTGTGCGGTCATTTTTTTACTCAGTTGCTTTAGCAGCTCAAAAGGGATCTGATCGGGCTTTTTAAAACGAATGCAGCTTTTTCCCATATCCAACTTTTTATTCGAATGTTTTGGAAATTCAGTGGTAAA
This sequence comes from Bacteroidota bacterium, assembly GCA_023423835.1. Taxonomy (GTDB): domain Bacteria; phylum Bacteroidota; class Bacteroidia; order Chitinophagales; family Chitinophagaceae; genus JAFAEW01. The sequence goes on from JAFAEW010000124.1 coordinate 20,109, forward strand.
CCATTTCAGAAGTTGTTCATCAGCATAAATACCCATATGATAGACTGCGATGAAATTTTTTTGAGAAGCAATCGAGATAAACGGAAGCGCCTGTTTCGGATCGCAGTGATATCCCGCAGGGTAGATTGAATGTGGAACAACATAGGTAATCATCCCATACGAAATACCTTCCTCAAACCCATCCGGAAGATTTTCCATGATGGCTTCCCGCAATTGTTGCATCGGCTCTCTGCGATCTTCGGGAAGCTGGGCAATGTACTGTTCAACGTCGGTGGCTTTGTATTGCATTTGCAAATAAACTTCTTTTATTTAAAATGCATTTACAATCTTCAGTAATATTTTGAAGGCCGCTGAAGGCTTTGCATGTTGGTTAACGGTGCCGGTAACATAAAATTCCTTGTCGGGAATATAAAAGGCAACCGATCCGATGGAACCGCAATGACCGATAATTTCGGGAACCGCTTTGAAAGGTGAAAGCATTTTGGGAATGTAAAATTTTTGCAGACCGGTACCATACTTGAAGGGAAAGAAAATGTTGTTCCAGTTCTTCAAACCGTCAATTTGCCCCTCCGGGAAAAAATGGCCTTCGAAAAACGCCCGGATAAATTTCATCTGATCAAAAACATTACTGCAGATATTATGACGGGAGGATTTGCAATAGGCGTCGATTTTCAGTTCTTTTGATTTGTAATAAAACGGTGCAATCGCACGACCAGCATTAGCGGGTAAAACAAAAGATTGCTCCATCTTCAATTCTGAAAACAAGTCCTCAAGGATAAGATTAAGATCTTTTTGCAATACCTTTTCGAGAATGGCACCAATCAATCTGAAATTGATCTCCGAATAATTTGCCTTTCCTGTACTCCCGGGAATGAATTTGAGTTCCATTCGCTTCATGAACTGAAAAACCCTTTCCAACGGCCAGGATTGGTCTTCACCATTCCGGATCCTGTCCATATTTCTCCTGCCATCGGAACCTTTATCGATGAAATAACAGCGGAATCCTGAGGTCTGTGAAATCAGGTGATGAATCGTGATTTTGTCCGAATAATCCGTTCCCTTAAAAATACAGGCGTCCTGTAATTGAGAGGACGAAAAAAACTTCGAAAGCGGATCATCCCAATTCAAAATTTTTTGCCCGCAAAGCCTGAGCGTAATTGCAGACAGCATCATCTTATTGATGCTGGCAATAAAATAATTGCTTCGCGGATGAAGGTTGCCCGATGCAGCTACCAGATCTACGGACTTATCCAGTGATTGAACATGAAAAACTGATCCGTGGATCAGTTTTTCTTTTGCAGTCCGGTCTATAATATGTTGAAACTTTTTCTGATCAAATGTTCGCATGGGTTGCAGTGAAAAGGTAAGTTAATTCATTACATCTCCTCCATCAGCTTGTTTACAAAGCTTTTCGACATGGCTTCAACATTCTCGCGGCCCAGGTCAATGGATTCACGGGCCACAGATCGCCATCCTCTTAAGAAAACATAATCTTTCTGTTGCTGATCCACAATTTTGATCTGGCCGGTTTTTGTGGCATTATCCGAACCCGTTAGTTTATAGGAAACGATAAGGTCTTTTTGCTGCTGACGCTGAAAAGTACTGCTCCAATGCACCAACAGCAACAGGGCACGGGTTCTGATAACGTATGCAAATCCTGACGGGATCTGCTGAACCGTCAGTTCCAGCGTCCTGCCGTCTAATTTTCTGTTCAGTCCTTTATGCGATTGAACCGCCTTCGTGAAATAAGACACGGGAATGGCGGGATTAAGGTCTGTGTATCTCGCTTCATCGGCCTGCAAATAAACGATGAATGGGTAAACCTTTTCAGTTTTCCGGTATGAATGCGAAATCCTGTTATCAGCGGCGATCGAAGACTTAACCACTATCGTTGACTTCTTTTTTGAATCAATTTTTGGAAGCTCGTTGTTGAATTGTTCCGCTACATAATGATCCATTTTTTTTGTGCCGACACAGGAAGTACCTAACAGCATCAAAACAGCAAGGGTCGGCAGCAAGCGATGGTTTTTGAGTTGAAATAATCTCATTTGAAATATTTGTGGCAAAATAAAGATTTGGATTTCAACTTTCGAACGGCTAACGGATTTCTAATTTTTTTTTAACCCATAAGAAAAAAAAGAGACTGCGGCATTTTTGCCTGCAGTCTCCATAAATATGCTAAAACATTAAGATTAAGCCGGAGTTGTTTCTTTAGATGCCTCTGCTTTTTTTGTTGCCCAGGCGATCAGAATATCTGCAACTTCAGGACGTGAAAATTCCTGCGGAGGACGTTGTCCTTCGGCAAGCATTTGTCTTACCTTGGTTCCGCTTAAAGAAACGATTTCAGGATCTTTGGGAGCGGTTTTCTCGGTAGCCATACTTTGGGTATTCACACACCAGAAAGTGTTTTCAAACTTCAGAATGTTCATGCCCATTTCAGGACCTACTTTTTCCATGATTTTCTGAGCATCGTAAGTGCCATAATATTTTCCAACGCCTGCATGGTCGCGGCCAATAATCATGTGGGTACATCCGAAATTCTTACGGATCAAGGTATGGTTGATGGCTTCACGTGGACCGCCATAACGCATCGCTGTTGCTAAAACATTCAGCATGGTATGATCGCGGTTGAAATAATGGTCAATCAGGGTTTCATAACAACGCATACGAACCGGTGCAGGAATATCATCAGCCTTGGTTTCACCGACAATCGGATGAATCATTGCGCCATCCACGATTTCCATTGCGCATTTCACCAGGTACTCATGTGCACGGTGAATCGGGTTACGTGTCTGGAAAGCTACGATTGTATTCCAACCGCGTTTTTCAAATTCAGCGCGGGTATCAACGGGATCTTTATAGTAATGATCGTCGATGGCGTCGGTGCGAAGCGGACGATTGATCATTTCAATTGGTCCCGCAATAAATTTATTGCCACCTCTTTTGATTGCATTCAATCCGGGATGGTTTTCATCGGTAGCATTGAAACATTTCTGTCCCAATTCATTCATATCCAATTCAAACTTTTCTTCCACTTTAATCACTGCCAACAAACGGTTTGACTGGTCACGCAAGGCAACTTCATCACCCACTTTGATCTGATCGTAATATTCCCCTGCGGGCAATAAGATCGGAATGCCCCATGCAAGGCCGTTTGCAAGTTTCATATTGTCCATAACCGACTGAACGTCGGCTTTTCCCATAAAGCCTTCGAGCGGGCTGAAAGCGCCGATGGCGATCATTTCAATATCTGCTCCATAACGGTCTTCAAGGGTAATATTTAAAAGCGAATCTGCTTTTGCTTCCAATTCTTTTTTGCGATCGCCGGTAGCTATGCGATTGATCAATTTACCTCCGTGTGGTTGGTTCATAAATCTTTAAAATTTTAAAATTTGAAAATATTATTCAGCGGCGCTGATATAACCATTGTCTTCAAGGTATTTCATTACTTCATTTGCGCAGGTCTCCAAATCATTCTCACCAGTATTGATGAGCAATTCAGGATCTTTCGGTGCTTCATATGGATCATCAATTCCTGTGAAATTTTTGATCTCACCGGCCCTTGCTTTCTTGTATAATCCTTTTGGATCGCGGTCTTCACAAACCTCCAGCGGCGCATAAACATATACCTCCAAAAATTCTCCCGGCTGTACAATACTCCTAACCATTTCACGATCTTCAACATAAGGCGAAATGAAAGCTGTTGCCACAAAAGTTCCGGCATCCACAAACAATTTAGCCACCTCTCCTATCCTGCGGATATTTTCTTTTCGGTCTTCAGTGCTAAATCCCAGGCCTTTGTTTAAACCATGGCGCACATTATCTCCATCCAGCACATAGGTGTGGATGCCACGCTCAAACAATTTCTCTTCAACCTTATTGGCAAGGGTTGACTTTCCTGCGCCTGACAAACCGGTAAACCATAAAATTGCACTTTTATGACCATTCATTCTGTGGCGGTCTTCTTTTGTGATGGTTGCATTGTGCCATACAATGTTCCTTACAACTTCCATTCTTGGATTATTTAAAAGATTATTAAAAAATTTTGTGCGAATATAGTTAACAATTCCACAATTCCTATATTATTAATAGGATTTGAAGAAAAAAAACTGTCAAAATATGTTTTTCAACCTCAAACTGCTTCCTGATTTAATTTCAATTTAATTGGTGCATGCGATCCTCACCCTGCTTTATTGCATCGGGTAAATCGATCTCACGTCAAAAAAGTGGTTTAGCCAATTCCGCTAACCGGCCCGTCGTTCCATTGAAAATGTTTTTGTCCACGTTTCCGGATATTCCAAGCACCGCCGCACTTTCCGTGAATTGCCAGTAAGTGTATTCGTTCCACCCGGCGGGCAAAAGCGGGAAATCTTTCCGATAAGAGGCCACCCAGAGCGGATACTCCTCAAATCCGGCCGGGTTATTAAGATAATCTTTCCAGAAGAAGGCATTAGTATAGATGATCGGCTTCCGGCCAGATTTTTCTTCAATTATTGACAGCCAATCCCTGATTTTCTTTACACAAATTATGCGATTATTGAGAATGTACTGATTCAACCCGGGACTTTGTTGCCATTCGACGTCAATAACCGGCGGTAAAATTTCCTCCTCCTTCCAATCGATTCCGGACGACAGAAAATTATCTGCCTGTTCTCTCGCCGTTACGCCCATGAAAGTAAAAAAATGATAGGCTCCTCTCAACACACTCAACCGTTTCAATTCAGAAAAATAGGTCGGGAAAAGACTGTCCTTAAAGCTTTTGCCCTGACTTGCCTTGCAATACACAAATTTTATTTCATTGAAAGGAACGAGGTTCCAGTTGATCAAACCGTTGTGGTGCGAAACATCGATCCCATAAATCAGGTTGGATTGTAATAAGTCTTTGATTACGGTAAGTGTATTCACGCCTGCAATACCGTCGGCACTCAGTCCCTGATCGGTTTGAAATTGTTTAACCACTCTTTCCGTATCCAAGCCGAAAATTCCATCGGCCCAAAGCGTGTAGCCCAATATGACCAGGTCTTTTTGCAGTTGCAGAACCGCATCGCCTCTGGAGTTTTTTTTAAGCGTTTTCATGCACTGCTTTTTGGTGAAATGTGTCAGACGCAACCTGAAAATTACAACTATTTATTTTTTTGAATCGCAGCAAAAACAAATTACAAATAGCTGATCCACCATTTCTTTCTGTGTTTTCGTTTATACATTCCAAACCATCGGCAAAACGGATACATAAGCGCAACAACCAAAATCCAGACGAAGTATACGACCGGTAAATTGAGTCCAAAGTTATCGGGATGAAAATAAAAAGGCGATGTTTTGATTTCGTTCCCGCCAAAACCCTGAGCGAAGAAAACAATCAGAGAAATTATCCTGATGAGTATAAAGTGGAGGATATAATAAAAGAACGGCACTTCTCCATAAACCGAAAAGAAATGAAGCATGCGCCCTCTGCTGTTTTCAGATAATGCGAGCAGCACGAGGATGGGTCCTAACGTCATCAGAAGAAACTGCAACGAAGGCGGATATTTATTGGTGTTGAGAAAGGACATCCAGGTAAACCAGCTATTTTTTTGAACCGACCACCCGGCAAGATCGCCATAGCTGTTGATCAATCGCAAAACGGTAAATCCAAGTATTGACCCGATTCCCACGGTCATGAGAATTTTGAAACGGCTTCGGGCAGAAACTCCCGTCACAAACAAATTTCCAGCTGCAAATCCCAGCAGCATTACAGCCGTCCACGGCAGGAAGGAATATGCAATCAGTAAGGAATGTGCTTCGCTGAGCTTTACAACCGTTGGAACGGAATACGAAAATGCTTTCAACATGCCGGTAAATGTGGCAGGATCAGCAACCGGATTGATCAAATTTTCACAACACAGGAAGATCAATCCCAGGGCGAATAAAATTTTCCACGGAAGTTGGATCAGAAATCCCAACACGATCATACTCAAACCGATGGCGAAGAGTACGGAGAGCACAATCAGGTTGTAATCCGGATCCAGGGTCAGGATGAAGGTCATCACTACAAAATCGATGACAAACAGCCAAAATCCGCGGGAGATCAGAAATTGGCGGAGCTGCGATTTCCCCTTGTGATATCCATAGAGAAAGGCGGACAGGCCGGCGAGAAAAACAAAACCCGGGGCGCAGAAATGGGTGATCCATCTCGTGAAAAAAAGAATCGGCGACGTGGTGGAAAGGTCTAAGGGATTTTGCTGATTTGCCCCGAGATGCAAGAGGTCGCGGCAGTGGTCGAGCGCCATAATTACCATGATAAGCCCTCTCACGAAGTCGAGGGAGACTATTCGGGAATCCGGCTGTGAAACCGGAGAGCGGAAACTGGAATCCATAATCCTTATAATTGAAAGTAAATTAGAAAAAGATCTTTTACTGTAGGGTTTTATTTGACGGGCGGTGTGCATAAAAAAGAGGCTGTCTCAAAAGGGCAGTCTCTTTTTTTATTTCCACATGGTGTGAATAACGATGTTTTTAATAATTGGCAGTACAGTTCTTGCTGCTAGAATGTATGGCTTCAAAAAACATTCCTTT
>JAFAEW010000002.1 GCA_023423835.1 Bacteroidota bacterium
GGCTTTTCAATTCTTTAGCATTGCCTATGAATATTCCAACGGTTCTGCTGCCGCGATTGAAAAAATTGAAAAGAACAGAATGACCTGGACAAATCTCGTAGAATATCGTAACTCCTCACCTTCATTAATCAAAAATCTCAGGATTAGTACTTATCCTACTTTTGTTGTCTTGGACGCTAGAAACAAAATCATATTCAGAGGAACTGGTAAGGACTCCGTCAATGATTTAGTCTCATTCGTTGATAATTTGAATTGAACGGTCCACCACCGGATTTTATTTCTTAGGATCTTTTTGATGACCTCATTTCCCATATACCGCCAACTCAACCTCATGGATTGCGGTCCTACCTGTCTTAAGATGGTCGCGAAGTATCATGGAAAGAATTTTTCTTTAAACAAATTAAGGATCGATTCTGAAATAGGAAAAGACGGCGTGAATCTACTCGGCATCAGCGATGCCGCAGAGAAAATAGGCTGCCGTTCAAGAGGAGTGAAGCTTACCGTAAAGGAGTTATTATCTGATGCGCCAAAGCCCTGTATTCTGCACTGGGAACAAAACCATTTTGTTGTACTTCCTCCGCAAAAGGCAAACGGAAAAATTCTGATTGCGGACCCTGCAAAAGGCATGATAAAAATTGCTAAAAAAGAATTTTCAAAACGTTGGGCATCAACGGTAAATGATAATCAGCCTACCGGCATTGCCCTTCTGATTGAACCTACGCCTGCCTTTTTTGAAGAAGCGGGAGAAAAAGATAGCAAGATTAGCTGGGGCTTTCTGTTAGGGTACTTAAAACAACAAAAAAAGCTGATCTTTCAATTATTAGCAGGTTTGGTGATCGGCAGTTTGCTGCAACTGATCTTTCCTTTCCTTACGCAAAGCATTGTTGATACCGGTATCAATACACATAACCTTCAATTCATTTATATTGTATTGATTGCGCAGTTCATGCTATTCTTCGGAAGAACGGTCGTTGATTTTATTCGCTCACGCATATTGCTCTATATCAGCAACAAGATTAATGTTTCGCTTCTTTCTGACTTCTGGATAAAGATGATGAAGCTGCCGCTGCATTTTTTCGATACGAGACAAACCGGCGATATACTTCAGCGAATACAGGATCAGCGAAGAATTGAAAGTTTCCTAACCGGTTCTACTTTGTCAACCCTGTTCTCATTTATCAACCTGATCATTTTCTCCATCGTTTTACTGATTTATGACACCACCATCTTTTTTATTTTTCTTATTGCAAGTGTACTCTATGTTGGTTGGATCTGGTTGTTCTTAAATTACCGGCGTAGCCTTGACTATAAAAGATTTGCCATTGCATCAAAAGAAAATTCGGCAACTATGCAGCTCATTCAGGGAATGCAGGAGATCAAATTAAATAATGCCGAACACTTAAAAAGGTGGGAGTGGGAAGACCTTCAGGCGGGTTTATTTAAGCTGAATTTTAAAACGCTTTCTTTATCTCAGTACCAGCAGGCCGGCGCTTTTTTTATTAATGAAGGCAAGAATATTCTGATTACTTTTTTTGCAGCCAAATCGGTTTTAGATGGTAATCTTACTTTGGGAGCAATGCTTGCCATTCAATATATCATTGGACAACTTAACAGCCCGCTCGAGCAGATGATCGGCTTTGTTCAGCAGGCGCAGGATGCAAAGATATCTTTGGAAAGGGTTAATGAAATCAGCCAACTTGAAGAAGAAGAACCGGATGATAAAGAATTTATTACGATTTTGCCGGATAACAAATCCATTGAGGTAAAAAATCTATCATTTACCTATGCCGGTGCCGGAAATGAACCTGTATTGAAAAACATCAACTTGCTTATACCTGAAGGAAAGGTGACAGCTATCGTAGGCATGAGTGGAAGCGGGAAGACTACATTACTAAAGTTACTCTTACAATATTACCAACATTACAAGGGAGAGATTAAAATAGGGGAAAATAATTTAACGAACATCTCACCAAAATTTTGGAGAAGCCGCTGCGGAACGGTAACGCAGGAAGGGTTTATCTTCAGCGACAGTGTTGCAAAAAATATAGCAGTAAATGACGAACGGCCAAATCATAAAAGATTGTTACACGCTTGCAAAGTTGCGAATATTTTGTCGTTTGTAGAATCCCTGCCGCTTGGCTTTAATACCAAAATTGGCGAGGAAGGCAACGGCATCAGCGCCGGGCAAAAGCAGAGGATTTTAATTGCGAGATCAGTGTATAAAAATCCGTATTATTTGTTTTATGATGAGGCCACCAATGCGCTGGATGCCAATAATGAACGGGAGATAATGGAAAACCTTGAAACTTTTTTTAGTGGGAAAACTGTGGTGGTGGCACACAGGCTTAGCACCGTGAAAAATGCGGATAATATTGTTGTGCTTCACGGTGGCGAGATTGTGGAACAGGGCGCGCATGAGCAATTGAGTGAAAAGAGGGGGAAATATTTTGAGCTGGTAAAAAATCAGTTGGAATTGGGGAATTGAAGCACGTCATTGCGAGGCACGAAGCCCGTCATTGCGAGGTACGAAGCAATCTATCCTCCAAATGTGAAGCGAGCTTGAAACAACGGAAGGATTAAAAAACATTAACTATGCCGGTCGTTGCGAATTTCAAGTCTCTCGCAGATCGGTCTACAGACTGCTTCATTCCTCGCAGTGACGATGGCGGTACGAAGCAAGTCATTGATTGGTAGCTTGCGCCACCGGGAGGCAGTAGCACGTTGTTGCGAGGCAGGAAGCACGTCATTGCGAGGTACGAAGCACGTCATTGCGAGGTACGAAGCAATCTGTACTAAAAACTTAAAGCGAGTTTGAAAAAGGGGAACGACCAGAAAGGAAGCATGAGTCGGCTTCCCGACATCAAGCCTCTTTAGAAATCAGTTTACAAACTGCTTCGTTCCTCGTAGTGACGATGGCGATACGAAGCACGTGTGAAGCGGGTTTGAAACAACGGAAGGAACAAAAACATTAACGATACCGGCCGTTGCCGAATTTCAAGCCGCTCGTAAATCGATTCACAGACTGCTTCGTTCCTCGCAGTGACGATCAGGCTGCTTCCCCCTTTGCGGCGGAACAAATGCTGCCCATGAACAAACTAAATAATATTTTATGTCAATCAAAATATCATCAGAAGGAGAAATAATTGAAGAACCTCAATTACACGATCTAAGAAGCGAAGCCGCTTCTGAGATCATCTCAGAAAATCCGGGATTTCTGATCCGTTACGGAATGACCATCTTTCTCATTGTCTTATTGCTGATCGGCCTCGTCGCGTGGTTTATACGTTATCCCGATATTGTCAGCACCACTGCAAAACTCACTTCCATCAATGCACCCAAGCCAGTCATCACAAAAACAGCAGGTAAGCTCATTCAATTGAGCGTAAAAGAAAACGAGACGGTAGCAAAAGGACAAGTGCTCGGTCACATGGAAACGATTGCAGAGCCCGCCGAAGTCTTATTGCTTTCCCAAAGTCTTGATTCGATCTCAGCTCTCCTCGATCAGGACAATGTTGCCGCAATCAATCGATTCTATGGAAAACGATACGGTCATCTTGGCGAGTTACAGGAACGCTATCAAACTTTTAATCAGGCTTTCAGAACATTCAACGATTATGTTGGCAGCGGCTTCTTTCTCAATAAGATGAATATGCTGTATGGAGATCAAAAACTGTTGCAAAAGCAGAATGAACAATTATTGCAACAGAAAAGTCTTGAAGAGCAGGACCTTGCGCTTGCGCAAAAAACCTTTGATGCCAATGAAATTTTGAAGAAAGAAAAAGTCATCTCTGATCTTGAGTACCGCACCGAGAAAAGTAAACTACTGAATAAAGAATCAACCATTCCGCAGATCAATTCAAGTTTATTAAACAATGAAGCACAAAAAACTGAAAAGCAAAAAGAAATCTTTGAACTAGAAAATACGATCAGACATCAAAAGGAAATATTCCGGCAGGCAATAAACAGTATGAAGACAGCGGTTAACGAGTGGAAGCAAAATTATTTATTAATTGCACCGGTTGGCGGAAAGGTTTCTTTTAATTCGTTCATTCAGGAAAATCAGCAATTAAATGCGAATCAGATTATTTGTTTTATCAACCCCGAAAACAGCAGTTATTATGCAGAAATGAAAGTACCGCAATCGAATTTCGGGAAAGTAAAGACCGGACAAAAAGTATTGATGAAATTTGCGGCCTATCCCTATGCAGAATTTGGAAGTGTGGAAGGAAAAGTCGCTTTCATTTCCCAAATAGCAACAGACAGCGGCTATTTGGCAAAGATTGATTTACCGAACGGACTCACTACCAATTATAACAAACACATTCAGTTCAGAGAAGGACTTGTTTCAAACTGTGAAATAATAACAGAAAACATGAGGCTTTTGGAGAGGTTGTATTATAATTTGTATTCGCAGATGAAAAGGTGACGAACAGGACCTGTAAGGGTTTTGTAACATCATAAGTCTACATTCGCTACGAAAATAGGAGGTTTGCAAAGATTTGACATAATCGAGGCAGCGGGCAGAAGGTTTTTCAAAATTAGAAAAAACGAATTTGAAACATTGCCGGCCAGTACTTTCCGGTTATTAAAAAGGAGCTATCTTCCCTCAGGTAGGCTATGCCATTTAAGACATCCAGTTTATTCGGATCATATTTAGTGCCTGTCAGGTCTAAAATTCCAGTCAAATCAACAAAGGCAGCGACTCTACCTGTCTCAGCATCGATTTTTATTATCTTATTTGTTCCCCATACAATCGCACCTGTCTTCAAGTCCGTTTTTTGAATTCTGGTTTTCGATTCAAGACCTGTGCTTTCGTACAGATATCCTTCGAACCATTCCAGTCCTTCTGTGAAAGCGGAAGTATCGTGAGGGAATATTTTGATGATGTTGTAGGCGAGGACAGCCGGGGAAACCTCCTTGCTATCCGGCGATTTTTCCTCGTTGCTGCATGCCAAAAGAAAGACCAAAACGAAGCTTAAATATTTCATTTCAAAAACTAACTGATGATGATGTCCTTAAACTACAATTTATTTACTACAATTATGAAATCAAAATTCAATTGTGCGGCAAGGGATATTGCTATGAAGTAGAAGGAAAAAGGTTGGGTGAGCTTCTTATTAGAAATAGGAAAAATACTTTCAAGACAACACGCGGACATGAAAAAGTCTGTTACCGATTTGTCTAAAAGCTGGAATAACCACCTTTCTTTAATCCGGCCGCTACCACTTCTTCCACACCCTTTCCACCATTTAAAACAATATTTTTTTTAAATCCCCGATAACCCATACTTTCGGAAATCGAAATTAACTGACGAAAAGACTATGCTATAGCCCGGAAAAGAGTATGCACGTAATGATAACTTATCGAAATTCAACTGTTTTTTAATATTTCTATTTTTTAAACCACAATCAATTATGAAGAGAACTCTATTATTAATGCTTATGGGGGGAAGTGGCTTTTTCGGGTTTGCCCAGCAAAAGTCTTACTGGAAACCTGTAGGAGAAAATGTTGCGGCGAAAAACCTTTTCACGAAGGAATTTAAACCGGCTTCTTACAAACTATATCAACTGCAGGAAGATATTTTAAGAACTGATCTGAAGAAGGTTCCAATGGAAAAAACATTGAAACTTTCGGCTTCTTCTTCTATTGTTACCGTTCCCGATGCAAACGGCAACCTCAAATCATTTAGAGTAGTGGAAGCACCGGTAATGCAACCGGCACTTGCGGCAAAATATCCCAACCTGAAATCTTTTGTAGGACAGGGAATCGATGATCCTGCAGCTACCATTCGTTTTGATCTTACGCCTTCCGGATTTCATGCAATGGTTACCTCCGCAAAAGAACCTGCTTATTATGTAAATCCGGTTGATCAGAAATCCGGAATTTACATTGTTAATCCCCGCGATGAGAAAGATCAGAGTTTCTTTAAGTGCGAGGTGGACGGACTGCTGACTGGAAAAGGCGAAACCGCAAAAACCACGCAGCATAACGGAAATGCCGATGATGGTACCCTGCGCAATTACCGGCTCGCACTTTGCGTCAACGGCGAATATTCTCAGTATTTCCTCGATGGAACCGAAGCCGATACTACTGAGATGATTTCAAAGGTGATGGCTTCCCTGGTTACCAACCTTACCCGCGCAAATGAAGTGTATGAACGTGATTACGGCGTCAGAATGAAGTTTGTCGACAAACAGGACAGCCTTGTTTTCCTTGATCCCGAAACCGATCCATGGCCCACAAAGCCACCTTTATTGGGCAGCTCCTGGAATAAGAAAACCCAGGCCACCATTGACGAAAGAATTGGAAATGAAAATTACGACATCGGCCATCTTTTAGGAAAAGTTCCTGCCTTCAAAGACAATAACGGTAATGCCGGATGTATTGCCTGCGTTTGTACAAAAGGCAATAAAGGAAGCGGCTTTACTGCCTATTTTGAACCTTCTTTACTCGATTATATGGTAATTGACTACTGGGCACATGAAATGGGTCATCAGTTTGGCGCCAACCATACTTTTAGCTTCAATAATGAAGGCACCGGTGCAAACGTTGAACCCGGCAGCGGCAGCACCATTATGGGATATGCCGGAATTACCGGAGGAACAGACGTACAGCCGCACAGCGATCCGTATTTTCATGCTGTAAGCATCGCACAGGTAACGAATTATATTAAATCTAAAAATGGCGGATGTTCTGTAAACGAAGCAACAGAAAACATTGCACCGGTAGTGGATGCCGGAAAATCTTATGTTATCCCGGCCACCACGCCATTTACCCTTACAGGAAAAGCAAAGGATAAAGATGCTTCAGATGTTTTGACTTATAGTTGGGAACAAATTGACGTATTTGAAAGCGGTTCCAATACTTATCCAAATATAACTTCAAAAACAGGCCCTGTTTTCAGGTCGTTGTACAATTTCGATAATCCTTCAAGAACTTTTCCTGATCTTGAAACCTTAAGGGAAGGAGTTGATGCAAATAAATGGGAAGCATTGCCGGCAGTGACCAGGGATCTGAACTTCCGCTTGACCGTTAGAGACAACCATCCCGGCGGCGGCAACAATATGAGTGCTGATGTGAAGATCACCGTTGATGCAGACGCGGGTCCGTTTTTAATCACCTCGCAGGCTGAACCAGGAATTGAATGGAAATCGGGAGAAAAACAAACGATCACCTGGGATGTTGCCAATACCGATAAAGGAGATATTAATGTAAAAAAAGTGAATATCCTGTTGTCGCTCGACGGCGGTCAAAATTTCAGGGTGGTTCTGGCACAAAATACAGACAATGACGGCGAAGAAATCATTACTGTTCCGGAAGTTATTACAGACAGTGCAAGGATAAAAGTGGAAGCGGTGGATAACATCTTCTTCGATATTTCCGATGCAGATTTTTCTGTACAAACCGTTTTGCCGGTAACCTGGTTGTCCTTAAAAGCGCAGGCGCTGGAAAACGGAGCCGTAATCGTTAAATGGAGTACGGTAAATGAAATCAATAGTCACCATTTTGTGGTGGAAAGAAGTTTAGATGGTATTAATTTCCAGGCTGTCGGCATGGTGAATGCGGGCAATACACCTTCCCGTATCCAGGATTACAATTTCAGTGATTTTAAAGCCGTGGCAGGAGCCAACTATTACAGAATTCAGCAAACAGATACAGATGGAAAAGGAAGCTATTCTGCTATAGCAAAAGTGACGGTTTCATCCGGAATTGTTAGCTGGAGCATTCAGCCCAATCCAGCCGTAAATGCAACCGTTGTATTGGCAAAGAAAGATCTGACAAACGTTCAGATCCAACTGACCAACACCTCCGGAAAAGTAGTTTACAGTGTTCGCAAAGCAAAATTGAATGCAGGTGAACAATTCACAATCCCGGTAACCAACCTTGCTAAAGGTGTTTATGTGATTAAACTAACAAGTGATGAACAGAATTCTTCAGAAAAGCTGATGGTTCAGTAATTGCAGAAACGCATAAATAACGAAAACCTTCCGTCACAAGCGGGAGGTTTTTTTGTGTGCGCCAATAGAACATAGGTGCGACCTAAATGACCGGCCGGTTATTTTATTTAACTTCGGCCTTATGTTATTGTCCGGTTTTTCGCATCTGCTAAAAAACACTTCTCATGAAAAAAATGTTTTTGGGTTTAATGCCTCTGTTATTTTTAGCCTGCCGGTCAAGTCAGCTAAACCGGGTAACAAACCATCGCCTGTCCGGTGATTTCAATAAAGAAGGCCATCGCGGATGCCGTGGATTAATGCCGGAAAATACTATTCCTGCATTTTTAACTGCTGTTGATCTTGCAGTTACAACGTTGGAATTAGATGTAGTGATTTCTAAAGACAGTCAGGTTGTGGTAAGCCATGATCCCTACTTCAATCCGGCATTCACTACAAAACCAGGCGGTGGGTTCTTAACTGCGGAGGAAGGCCGGTCATTGATATTATTTCAAATGCCTTATGAAGAAATAAAAAAGTATGATGTTGGAATGAAACGCAATCCCGCATTCCCGCAGCAAAAAATCCTTCCCGCGGTAAAACCGTTGCTGTCACAGGTTTTCGACACCGTTACCTACCACATGCGAACCATGAGAAGGCCGCCTATCCTGTACAACATTGAAATAAAAAGCGATCCGGAAAAAGACGGAATCTATCAACCAGATCCGGCAACTTTTGTAGAACTTGTGATGAATGTTATCAAGGAAAGATCGATGGAGCGGTACGTGACGATTCAGTCTTTTGATATTCGTCCGTTACAATATCTACATGCGCATTATCCTGATATAAAACTTGCCTTGCTGATTGAAAAGAACGACGCCCGTTCACTCAATCAGCAATTGAAAGACCTGGGATTTAATCCGCAAATCTATTCTCCCGAGCACACCCTGGTTGATCCCGCTTTAATTAAGGCCTGCCACGATAAGGGAATGGAAATCATTCCCTGGACGGTAAATGAAAAAGCGACCATTGAACGGCTGAAGGCAGAGGGTGTTGACGGAATCATCACTGATTATCCCAATCTTTTTAATGAGTGAGTCCGAGCCAGTCGGTTGCATTCTTATACAATAATTTTTCCCGTAAATTATTTTCGATTTCCAGAGATTCAATCAATGCTCCCGGAACGAGTTCCCCCAGTGGAAAGGGGTAGTCGGTGCCCAGACAAATCTTGTCCTCCCCGGCAAAATCAATGAGATATTGTAAGGCTGTCCGGTCGTGTACAAGGCTGTCAAACCAAAACTTCCCTATATACTTTCCGGGGTTCTCCGTATTATCGATCGCTGTTAAATCGGGCCTCACTTCAAACCCGTGATGAATCCGGCCGAAAGTAAACGGAAACGATCCGCCGCCATGGGCAAAAGCTACTTTAAGATTCGGAAATTTTTCAAATACGCCTCCGAAAATCATTGAACAAATAGCCCTTGATGTTTCAGCCGGCATTCCAACGAGCCAGGGAAGCCAGTATTTCCGCATTTGCTGCATGCCCATCATTTCCCAGGGATGAATAAAGACCGACATTCCGAGAGATTCCGCTCTTTCGAAAAAGGGGAAATATTTTTTTTCACTGAGATTCTCACCGTTAATATTTGTGCCGATTTCAACCCCTTTTAATTGCAGTTCATTTTTACATCTTTCCAGTTCATCGATTGCTTTATCCACGTCCTGCATCGGCAGCGTGCCCAACCCGATAAAGCGGTTCGGATCGCGGGCAACGGTTTCGGCAATGAAATCATTGAAATACCGTGAAGTTTCAAGTCCGTCCTGCGGTTTTGCCCAGTAGTTAAACAAAACGGGAATGACCGACAATACCTGGGTTGATACCTGTGAGGCAGCCATTTCCCTCTTTCTTGTTTCTGCATCAAAACAGTTTTCCTTAACCACTCTGAATAAGCGATCGCCCTTCATCATGCAGGCTTCACAATTGCGGTGTTCAAGGTGAATGAATTCTCCATATCCAAATTTCTGAAACCAGTTGGGCATATCTTTCGGCATGATATGCGTGTGAATATCTATCTTCAATTTTTTGATTAAAGATAGGAAAAGGTTTGTGAGATGCGGATTTCGAAAGCCGTGTGTTTAGCAAACGGTGAAACGGGAATATTGTTGAACCGGTAAATAAACGATTATGTCAAAATTGTTCAGTCCGTTAGAGATCAGGGATATAGTATTAAAAAACAGGATTGTTGTTTCTCCCATGTGTCAGTACAGCAGCGACGACGGATTTGCCAATGACTGGCATCTTGTCCACCTCGGAAGTCGCGCTGTTGGCGGAGCCGGACTTGTTATGTTTGAGGCAACGGCTGTTGAACCCGAAGGGCGCATCAGTCCCAACGATCTTGGTATCTGGAAAGATGAGCAGATCGAATTTTTAAAAAGGATAAATAGTTTTATCGAAAAACAAGGCGCCGTTCCTGCCATTCAACTGGCGCATGCGGGGCGCAAGGCATCCACGCATTCTCCCTGGAAGGGTGCCGGTCCGTTAACTGCTTCGGAAGGCGCATGGCCGGTGATCGCGCCCTCCGCGGTTGCTTTCAGGGAAGGTTATCCCGTCCCGCGTGAAATGACAAAAGACGAGATCGCAGCCATCGTTGAAAAGTTTCGAAAAGCAGCTGAAAGGGCATTGATCGCAGGATTTAAAGTGGTAGAAATTCACGCTGCCCACGGATACCTGATCCATGAGTTTTATTCCCCGTACAGCAACAAACGAACGGATGAATATGGTGGAAGTTTTGAAAACCGCATTCGCTTTCTGATTGAAGTCACAGAGGCGATCAGAACGGTTTGGCCACGATCGCTCCCGTTATTTGTACGTATTTCCGCCACGGATTGGATTGAGGGCGGATGGACTGTAGAGGAAAGCATTCAGCTTGCAAAAATCCTGAAGCAAAAAGAAGTAGATCTGATAGATTGTTCTACCGGTGGAAACGTTTCAGGCGTTAAAATACAGGTGGGTCCGTCATACCAGGTTCCCTTTTCTGAAAAAATAAGATCGGGAGCAGGAATTTTAACGGGAGCAGTAGGATTGATTACCGAAGCAAAGCAGGCAGAGGAAATTCTGGAAGATCAGAAGGCAGATGTCGTTATACTGGCACGTCAGCTTCTCCGCGAACCCTATTTCCCGCTGCATGCGGCAAAAATGCTGGGTGATGACATCTCCTGGCCCAATCAGTATGAAAGGGCTAAGAAATATTAGCCTCGGTGAGGCACCCGTTTATTTTCCACTTCTGCCCGAACGGGTAAACAGATAAATGATGACGGCAATCACCGCCACAACTATGATCACACCTACCCAAACACCGGCTTTAAATACCCCTGTAATTACCTCACAACTGTTTAAGAGAATGGCAATAGAAAATAATAAACTGAAAAATAAGAGGCGGTTAGATGACTTCATGGTGATGAAATTTAGTGAGAAATGTTATTATAAATATTTACACTATATAATTGTGCCATTTATTTTTAACTAGTTTAGATCGAAAACCTTGAGGTTGTAGAATTTAATCCACAAACTCTCAAGATGAAAGTGCTAAAGCTTGGCAGTGGCTGTACCGTCACGATTTAATTCGACGGTAGTTGAAACAGAAGCCGGCGTAAAAATTTGGCTTGATTTTAGAATAGTTTGAGGATATTACTAATTTTTAAAAAATTACAATTATGAATTCAGGGAAATTATTGACCAGTCTTTTAATAGGCGCTGCAGCAGGTGCAATTTTAGGGGTTTTATTTGCTCCTGAAAAAGGATCAGAAACCAGGAGAATGATCTCTGATAAAAGCAATGATCTTACCGAAGGTCTGAAAGAAAAATTCAACGATTTCATTGATGGCATTGCAGGATCTTTGGGCAACGCAAAAAATGAAGCAGAATCAGCCATAAACGAAGGAAAAGATAAGGCAAGAAACATGGCCAGAAATATGAAGGATCAGGCAAAAGAAGCGATGTCATAGTCTTTAAAATATTCCTTTAAAACTTAGGTATGAACGATAGGGATGATTTTATTGTGAATGAAGAGGAACAAAACATTCCGGTTAATCCCCGGGATGAAGATCTCCCTTTGGCGGATCAAAACGAATCTACAGGTAAGGAAAATAAGGAAACCAGGAAGGATATACCCGCGAAAACCAGGGACGAAAAACAACAAATTCCCCAAAAGGGAAATATGGATGAATCGGAAGGTTTTGATCCCAATATTGTTCCGCCGGTTTAATTTAAAGGACCTAAAAGGGGTTTCTCTTTTAAAACAGGTAAGGCGTTATGCTTTGCCTGTTTTTTATTTTCGCTTCCCCGGTTTTTCTCACTTCTGATTTCAAATTTCTATCTTCGCCCACTATGGAAAGAGAAGTAGTATTGAGTGGTATCCGTCCCACCGGTTTTGTACACCTGGGAAATTATTTCGGAGCGGTTAACAACTGGGTAAAAATGCAGCAGATTTATAACTGCTTCTTCAGCGTGGTTGACTGGCACAGCCTTACGACCCACCCGGACACAAAGGGCCTTAGGGAAAATGTGCACCGTTTATTATCTGAACTGCTCGCCTCCGGCATTGATCCTGAAAAGTGCGCACTGTTCATTCAAAGCGATATTCCGGAAATTGCAGAACTCTATCTCTATCTAAACATGCTTTCCTACAAGGGTGAGCTTGAAAAAACACCGACGTTTAAGGATAAGGTGCGGCAGAATCCGGACAATGTAAACGCCGGATTGTTGACTTATCCCGTATTAATGGCTGCCGACATTTTAGTGCACCGGGCCGTAAAAGTGCCGGTTGGAAAGGATCAGGAACAACACGTGGAAATGACTAGAAACCTGGCCGAACGCTTTCATCACCGGTATGGCGAGGTATTTCCGATGCCGCAAACCTTTAATTTCGGCCACGATCTCGTAAAGATCATGAGCCTCGATGGCAACGGCAAGATGAGTAAGAGCGAAAACCACATGAATACTTTATACATTGCCGATGAAGATGAACAGATCAGAAAAAAGATCATGAAAGCCAAAACCAATAGCGGTCCTTCCGAACCGGGTTCTGAGATGCCGCCCTATATCGCCAACCTATTTACATTAATGCAGCTGGTAAGCAAGCCGGAGGTTTACGAAAAATTCAAGGAGGATTTTGAGCACGCTTCCATCCGTTATGGCGACCTGAAAAAGCAATTGGCAGAGGACATGGTTGATTTTATTCGTCCCATTCGCGAAAGATCAAAAGAAATCCAGGCAGATCAAGCCTATCTCGCAGGAGTAATCAAAACCGGTGCGGAAAAGGCGAGAGAAAGTGCCGACGCCACTCTAAAACTCGTGCGGCAGGCGATGGGTTTAAAGTACATTTAAAAGCACAACAACAGACCCCTTTATTAATCAAAAATGCATTTGAAAGCTCATTGGAAAAAATTATGGCCAAATTAAAAAAACCAAAACATATAGCCGTAGCGGGAAATATCGGCGCCGGTAAAACCACCCTTACTGAAATATTGAGTAAGCATTATAAATGGATCCCGCAGTTTGAAGACGTTGACCATAATCCCTACCTGATGGATTTTTACGAGGATATGCCGCGATGGAGTTTCAACCTGCAAATCTACTTTTTAAACAGCCGGCTCAATCAATTGCTGGAAATCAGCCGTGGAACGGAAACAATTATCCAGGACCGTACGATCTATGAGGATGCGCACATTTTCGCTCCCAACCTGCACGATATGGGCCTCATGAGCCAACGCGATTTTGACAACTATTATCAGTTCTTTTCTACCCTCAAATCAATGGTGCAGCCACCGGATCTTTTGATTTATCTCAAGGCTTCGGTTCCCAAACTTGTGGAGCAAATTCAGAAAAGGGGACGTGATTATGAAGAAAATATACGGCTTGATTACCTGAAAAAGCTGAACGATCTGTACAATAAATGGATTGACGGTTATGATGAAAGCAAACTTCTCGTAATTGATGTCAACCACATTAATTTTGCAGAAAAAGAAGAAGATCTCGGGGAGATTATTTCAAAAATAGATGCAATGTTTTTCGGATTATTTTAAATGGAGAAAAATTCCTGATGCCTTTGCTTTCACAATAAAAAAATCGGTATGGAAAAATTTACGATCGCCATCCATGGCGGTGCCGGAACGATCTTGAAGGAGGATATGACCTCCGATCTGGAAGAAGCCTATTTACAGGGATTGAAAGCGGCCCTCCATGCCGGATATGCCGTGTTGGAAGAAGGAGGATCGGCGGTAAACGCAGTAAAAGCAGCCGTAGTAATCCTTGAGGATAATATTTTATTCAACGCCGGAAGGGGAGCAGTTTTTACCAAAAAGGGCGTTCAGGAAATGGATGCAGCCATCATGGATGGAAAAACCCTTGATGCCGGCTCGGTTTGCGGTGTAAGAAATGTGCGAAATCCGATTGAACTGGCCACCGAGGTCATGCGCAACAGCAACCACGTGTTTTTGAGCGGCAAAGGTGCCAACGATTTTGCCATCAAACAGGGCATTAAGCTTGAGCCGGACGAATATTTTTTCTCACAGTTCCGCTACGACCAATGGAAAGCCATTCGCGATTCCGATACCTATTCTTTAGATCATACCCATCAGCGACTCGAGGAATTGATGCGTGATAAAAAATTCGGAACGGTAGGCGCAGTAGCCCGGGATGCAAACGGCAATCTTTCAGCCGCTACAAGCACCGGCGGGATGACCAACAAGAAATACGGACGAATTGGCGACAGCCCCATCATCGGTTCCGGAACCTATGCCAATAATCACACCTGTGCCATCAGTTGTACAGGTCATGGTGAAATGTTTATCCGCTCTGTTGCCGCTTATGACGTGAGCTGCCTGATGGAGTATAAAGGCTTTACTCTGGAAGCCGCCATGAAAGAAGTGGTACTCAATAAACTGGTAAAAATGGGCGGCGAAGGTGGAATGATTGGCGTGGATGCAGCGGGAGATTTTGCCCTGGTTTTCAATAGTGCAGGCATGTACCGGGCTGTAAAGAAAAGCGACGGATTGGAGCAGGTTGAGATTTATAAATGACCTGTCTGAAATTGAATCGGATCTGTTTATTCCATTCCAAAAGTTTTGGATGTGATTAAATTCCGCGAGTTTTCAGGTAATTGGAATAATTGTTCACACAGCCATTCCCTTACGGGATCTGTTTTTTTATGAAGAAGGCATAAACCGGATAGGAAAGAATAATGAAAGCCATTATAATTAAAAGGCTTACGTGGTCACTTATCGCAAAGCCTATACATAAAACCACTGTAATAAACAGCGTGAAGTAAGTGGAAAACGGATATCCCCAGGCTTTGTAAGGACGGTGCATATCCGGGTGTTTTATTCTAAGCCTGATCAGTGAAAAAAAGGCGAAACCGGTTACGATGGCCATCATAAAAGTGCCGAGGGAAAACAACTGCTGAAAGGAACTGAGAAGGATTAAAATAAAAGCGAGTATATAGCAAAAAAACAACGAAAAATAGGGTGTTCCTCCCTTGTTTACCAGTGTTCCCTGTTTTACAAAAAAGCCATCCTTGCTCATTCCGTATAAGATTCTTGATGGAATCATCATATAGGCATTTAAGATGCTGAATAAGGAAAAAATAGCAATTGCAATGATGATGTTGGTACTCCAGCTTCCAAATGCCACGGCTGCTGCATCGGAAGCGGCAAGTGGCGAGTTTGCAATGGTAGAAACCGGGAGAACATACAGTATCGCCGCGTTGATCAGAATATAGAGCAGCATAACCGTTAATGCGCCGATCAGATACGATCTTGGAATATTGCGATCGGGATTTTCATCCTCTTCTGCAAAGAATGAAACCGACATCCATCCGTTATAAGATCCCATTATCAGTTGTAGCGATGTGAAAACAGCGACGATAATTCCGCCCTTGAGGATCGGTTTGGCAGCCGTTTCAATTTCCCTGACGGGTTCACTTAAAAAACAACCTGCAATCAATATCAGAAAGAGGATAACTTTTGCCGCGCTGGTAATTTGCTGTGTAGTACTCCCCATTTTCACCCCGGGCAGGTTGATTAACGTAAAAAAGGTTAGAAAAGCTATCGACACGATGGTTTGATAAGCCATCAACTGTGGGAAAAGTAAGGCAGAATATTCACTTAAAACGATGCAGAAATAGGCCGGTGCAATTCCATTACTGATAAAATCAAACCATCCGTTTAAAAAACCTGCATAGTCTCCAAATGCTTTTTTTATGTAATTATACGATCCGCCGGCCTTTGGAACCATAGTGGTGAGTTCAGCGTAACTGCTGGCGGATAACATGATGTATAAGCCGATTGCGGCCCAGCATAAAATGATCAGGGCGGCATTGGGAAGCTCATCAGCAATAATTGCCGGTGTTCGTAAAATTCCCACGCCAATGGTGCCGCCGACGACCACTGCGATTCCAAATGCAACGCCTAAAACTTTTTTTAAAGGATTCGCCGGAGCTTCTGAGGCCATTATTATCTTCAATTTTTTTGAAGAGCCAAAGAAAAGGAAAATAAATGGGATGAATAGTCAAAAAGTACGATTGATATCAAAGATAGAAATGCAATGTGCTGCCTTCGAATTTTTTTGCCTTTCCTTTAATCGGCATCCGCAGGTTTTGAAGCATCCGCTTTTCTGCAGTTGTTTTCCCTCTAAATAATTGAAGAAATCTCATCGCTGGTCGTCTTCCAGTCTGAAACGGACAATTTTTTGAATCAGTTCTTTGGGTAACGGATCATTCAGGGAAAATTGGATGGCGCCCTTCGATGTCTTATACTTTGAAAGTTCGTCCTTGAATAAGGCAATTGGTTTCGGAGTAGGATAAAAACCGATATGATTTTTTGCAGCAGCATAATAAACCAAAACCGTATTCTTCCGGAATGCCGGCATATTATAGCTGATGCATTCGGTAACTTCCGGTGCTGCTTCCGTGATTATCTGTCGCAACTGCTCTAGTTTTTCCTCTATTTCACGAGGAAATGAAGCATGATATTCGTCAATGCTGCTAAACTTTACCGGCCCGTAGGGAGAACGCTTTTGATTGATGTTTGCCATGAATTTTTCTATTAATCAGAGAGGTCTTCCGGTTAATATGATTGATCGATCGGAGGTTTAGCCCATCCCAGCTAAATGACCTTCAATTCCTTTCCAACCTTTGTAAATGCTGCAATTGCGCGGTCAATCTGTTCTGTTGAATGTGCAGCACTCAATTGCACCCTGATCCTGGCCTGTCCTTTCGGCACCACCGGAAAGAAAAATCCGATCACATAGATGCCTTCCTCCAACAGTTTTGACGCAAATTGCTGGGCCAGCACTGCATCGTACAGCATGATGGGCACGATCGGATGTTCGCCGGGTTTAATATCAAAACCGGCAGCGGTCATTTTTTCTCTGAAATGTCTGGTGTTTTGCTCGAGTTTATCTCTTAACTCGGTTGTTTCTGTAAGCATATCAAAAACCGCGATCGATGCTCCTACAATTGCCGGCGCTACGGAGTTTGAAAATAAATAGGGACGGCTTCTTTGTCTGAGCATTTCAATCACCTCTTTTTTGCCACTCGTAAATCCGCCGTTTGCGCCTCCCAATGCTTTTCCGAGTGTGCTCGTAATTATATCCACTCTTCCCATCACATTGCGGTATTCGTGCGTGCCGCGGCCGGTCTTTCCCAAAAATCCCGTTGCATGGCTGTCATCTACCATTACGATCGCATTGTACTGATCTGCCAGATCACAAATTTTTTCTAACTGTGCAATGGTTCCATCCATGCTGAACGCCCCATCGGTAACAATGATTCTGCTTCTGCTGGATGCACTTTCCTTCAGTTTTTGTTCGAGATCTTCCATATTGTTGTGCTCATATCGAAGGCGTTTTGCCTTACACAACCGCA
The DNA here is from genome assembly GCA_023423835.1 of Bacteroidota bacterium. GTDB lineage: Bacteria > Bacteroidota > Bacteroidia > Chitinophagales > Chitinophagaceae > JAFAEW01. The sequence goes on from JAFAEW010000002.1 coordinate 17,858, forward strand.
CGCCGTCTATAATGGATGCGTGGTTGAGCGCATCGGATATGATTGCATCTTCTTCTCCAAACAGCGGTTCAAACACGCCACCGTTGGCATCGAAACAGGCAACATATAGAATGGTGTCTTCCATTCCCACAAATGCGGAGATCTTTTGTTCCAGCTCTTTGTGAATATCCTGTGTTCCGCAGATAAAACGGACGCTGCTCATCCCATAACCATGCGTGTCAATAGCTTTGTGAGCCGCCTCAATCACTTTTTTGTTCGAGGATAATCCGAGGTAGTTGTTTGCACAAAAATTAAGAACATGCTTTTCCGTCCCCGCACTTCCCGGCAACTGCACCTCAATGTCGGCACCCTGTTCTCCCAAAATAATCCTTTCTTTCTTAAACAATCCCGCTTCCTCAATTTGCTTCAATTCCGATCCGATTCTGTCAACAAAGCTCTGATTCATGGTAATGGCTGTTTTTTAAACAAATATAGAATTTAATTTTTCTGCTTCAAATGGTCCGTTCCAGCCGAATTCCCCGCTTTTTTTACCGGTGAGCGAAAAAATTTCAATTTTCATTGTAACATTCCAACCTTTGCGGCGTATAACTGATATAAAAATTCACAGGAAGATAAGCAATACTGTTTTATGACGGAAAGGGAATACAATGATTGTGTACATAAATATGCGGATAATGTTTTTCGATTCATTGTCAAAAATCTCAGGCATGAGGAAGATGCCAAAGACATTGTGCAATCGGCTTTTGAAAAATTATGGTCAAACCGGAAGCTGGTGGAAAATGAAAAATGTAAATCCTACTTATTTACGGTTGCTTATCATCAGATGATTGACCATTTAAGAAAGGTAAAGCGGATCAGTTTGCAAGATGAGTTTAAAGCAGATTCGGGCTTTTTGCACCAACCGCATACGCAATTGAAAAAAGCGTTGAATGAAGCCCTGAACCGGCTGAATGAAGTTCAAAAAAGTCTGGTGATGCTGAAAGATTATGAAGGATACAGTTATGCAGAGATCGGACAGATAACGGGATTAAATGAAAGTCAGGTAAAAGTTTACCTGCACAGGGCACGGCTGGCATTGCGAAACTATCTCGTGCATCCTGAAAATGTTATCTAACTAAAAATGAAAGAAATGATCAACAGAAATAATTATGAAGAATATTTTTTGATGTATGTCGACGGTGAGCTGCCCGTTCAGGAACAGCAGGAGGTACTGAAATTTCTGGCAGAACATCCGGAATTTAAGGCAGAATTTGAGGAAATAAAAATGACGAAGCTTATCCCTGAGCACATGCATTTTGCAGGAAAGGAAAATTTGCTGCAGGGAAAGATAAAGATCGATGCTACAAACTACACTTCCTGGTTCTTATCGGCAATAGACAACGAATTAACGGAAGCCGAAAGCTTGCAGGTAGAAGCATTTCTTGAGGCGAATCCGGCCTATCGCGAAGAATTTTCGATCTTGTCAAAGATGGTTTTACCGATGGAAACGATCGTTTTTGCAGAGAAAAATTCGCTTTTGAAAAAGGAGAAGGTAAGACAACTGACACCTGCCTTCTTTAGAATAGCCGCAGCCGCTTCGGTACTGGCGGTGGCAGTTTTGCTCTGGCAATCAAGGCCGGCAAAACCGGGAAATACTGTCGTAACGCATCCTTCAAACGAAGTGGCGGTTTCAAAGCAGCAACCGATGGCACCGGCTAAAGAAGAAACGCAGATTGCACAAGCCGTTACACGACCGGAGCCGGTTAAAGGAGAAAAGGCGCATCCAAAAGTTTCCTATGCTTTCAATCAGACCTCAGACAGGGAAAAAGCAGAAATAAAGAGAAACGAAATTGCTTCCGAACCGGTGATTGCAACAATTGAACCACCGAAACCGGATATCAGGACGGTTCCAAATGAAATTAAACCAAATCCCGAAGATCTGATTGCAGCATCGAGGCCGAAAAGGAGTGAACCGGCAAGAAACGTATCAGAAGATGAAAGCGGATTGAATATGCCTGATCATCCCGCCTCTCTTTATTCAACTACGAACTATAAGGTGATTGACACCAAATCAGAAACCGATGAAAGCCTGTATATCGGTGGATTGGAAATCAATAAGAATAAGGTTCGCGGTATCTTTAAGAAGATCGGGAGCGCCTTTAATACCAAATCAAACAATGAATCTTCAGGTGATGAAGTACGTATAGCGAACTTTCAAATACAAAAGAACCAATAAAATCAAATTTCATGAAGCGGATTATTTATGTAGCGGCAATATTGCTGCTATCGCAACACACGTTTGCCCAAACCGATACAACCAGACAGAATGAACCGGACACCATCAAAGTGGGCAATTTTATTATTATCAAGAAAAAGGGTGATGACAATGGAAATGAAAAATCCGTAACGGTAAACATTGACATGAATAAAACCTACAAAAAACACCGTTCAAATATTACAACAAACTGGTTTATCGTTGATCTCGGTTTCGCCAATCTTCGCGATAAAACAGTATATGGATCGCCGGAAGCCAACAGTTACCTGCACGACAATGGCAATGCGCCATTCACCAAAGCAGATATGGATCTGATCAATGGAAAAACCTCCAATGTCAACATCTGGATCTTCATGCAAAAACTGAATATGATCAACCACGTGGTCAATTTAAAATACGGACTCGGGCTCGAGATGTATAATTACCGCTATTCCACCGATATTTCCTACAATAAAAGTCCCAATGCTTTTGTGTACCGCGATTCTGTTCACTTCTCGAAAAACAAACTTGCTACCGATTATATCACTATCCCTCTGATGATCAATATTGATCCAACGCCTGATAAAAAAAGAGGCTTTAGTTTCAGCGCCGGTATTTCCGCAGGCTATCTTTACAATGCCCGGAATAAACAGATTAGTAATGAAAGGGGAAAGCAGAAGATTAAAAGCGATTTTGATTTAAATCCCTGGCGAATCGCTTATATCGGTGAAATGGGATTAGGACCGGTAAGAGTATACGGAAGCTATAGCATTAATCCGCTGCACGATCATGGATTGGTTCAATATCCTTATGCAATCGGACTGAGATTGAGCAACTGGTAATTTTAGCATCAGCATAAAGAAATGTTCATGCAAAGCGGTGCATGAACATTTTTTTTCAACCGACCAAAATAAGACCTTCTTTAGAACCGCAGCTCTTTCGGGCCGTTTACACCTTGCAATTGTTGTTGTAAATTTTTCCGTAATTAAGGAAGAATCGATCGGGATTATTAAAAGAATAAATTGGTTTGCCCAATGATAACTCCGTTTGTATATCGGTCGGGAATTTTGATTTTGCTTATCGGCAAAACGACTGCGTTTTCTTCAAGGTTACAACAAATTGCCTCCATTTTTCGCACCGTTTTTATTAGGTTTGCAACCAAATTTTGATAATGCCGAAAGATAAAATTCTGGTGATTGGCGCATCCGGACAAATTGGAGTTGAATTAACGCTGGCGTTAAGAAACATTTACGGAGGCGACAATGTAATTGCTTCTGATTTGAAAGGTGAAAGCGAGTTGTTGAAAGGGAGTGGTCCCTATGTAACATTAGACGTAATGAACCGCGAGATGTTGCACGTTTTGATCTTAGAAAAACAGATCACACAGATTTATCTGCTTGCCGCAATTTTGTCTGCAACCGGCGAAAAAAATCCGGGTCTTGCCTGGCAATTGAACATGCAGGGATTATTGAATGTACTGGAAATTGGTAAGCAAACCAACATCCGGAAGGTCTACTGGCCGAGCAGCATCGCCGTTTTTGGACCCACTTCGCCAAAACAAAATTGTCCGCAAAGTACCATCATTGAGCCGGTCACGGTTTACGGAATCAGCAAACATGCCGGCGAAGCATGGTGTAAATATTATCATGATCATTATAACCTCGATGTGCGCAGTCTTCGTTATCCCGGACTGATAAGCTATAAATCAGCACCCGGCGGCGGCACCACTGATTATGCCGTGGAAATATTTTATAAAGCAAAAAAAGGCGAGTCTTATACCTGTTTTTTGGAACCCAATACCTACCTGCCAATGATGTATATGAATGACGGGATACGGGCAACAATCGAACTTATGGAGGCGCCGGCTGATAAGATAAAAGTGAGAACCTCTTATAATATATCGGCGATGAGTTTTTCCCCGGAAGAAATTGCCGCCGAAATAAAAAGACATCTTCCTCAGTTTACCATCCGGTATGAACCGGATTACCGGCAGAAAATTGCGAAGGGATGGCCCGAAAGTATTGACGACAGCGAAGCAAGAAAAGACTGGAACTGGAAAGCAGAATTTGATCTTGCTAAAATGACCGAAGACATGTTGCAAAATGTAAAGGTTTAAAGCATAACAAATTCAAAAGCCGCTCGTTTATTGAGTATGAATATGATTGCAAAAAATATTGTAATTGCGCTGATAACTGTATGTCCTCTCATTTCCTTTTCACAATTAGAGGATATGCCGGATTACAGAAGCAAATCTGAACGTTTTACGAGAATGCGGATTCCCGAAGTAAGAAATGATCTGGCAACTTTTATGCTGAGCGGAATTTCAGAATCTGTATCTAAAGAAAAGCTCAGTCAGATTCCCGTTTCGCAATACGGCGATAACTACGTAACCTTCTCAAATGAAGAGTGGGAGATAACCATACGGTCGGGTGTTTTTTTTAAAACGAAACACAAGCTTCAATACTATGATGAAAAATACCTGACCCGGATCGACAATAAACCTTATTGGGGAATTTACGGGAAGGCGCCGGCTACAACCATTTCTTCCATAACGGTTTTGCACTATGGCGATACGGTTGCAATTCCTCCCGCTGCTTATGCAGATACCTATGATCCTATATTTTGTAAAACCATCAATAGTTCAACCGCAAATTGTAATGACGCCGTTTATGTTTCCAAAGACGGAAAAAGATTGTACATCTACATGTTAAACAGTACGGACGGTTCAAATGGATATGAAGTTGCATGGATCATTGCGGATCAGAAATATTTTGGCAGGGTTGTGGATTTCGGATATTAATCAAAACAATTCAACTACCTTAATACGCATTCCAATATGAAAAAGTTTTTAAGAATATTCGTCGTTGCAGGTTGCCTTTTCTTTTTTGCAACCGCGCAGGTAAAGTCGCAGCGGCTCGTCTTTTTATTCGGACATCTTGCCTATAACATTCCATCAGAAAGCAGTTTTAAAGACAATTATAATTTCGGATTGGGAGGAGAAGCAGGAGCGGGGATCGGATGGAATAAAACCTTCATTACCGGAACGGTGGGTATTAACTTTTTCAACAGTACCGGCAACAATCAACTCGGAAATGCTATTGTATATCCGGTAAAATTCGGACTGCGTCAGTATCTCGTTGGTAAAATGGTCTATCTGCATGCCGATGCCGGCGTATCCACTGTTAAGTACAAAAATGTTGATGCGAATGGTTGTTTCAGTGCCGATGCCGGTATAGGAGCGAAGCTGCTTGGTCTGGAAGTGCAATTGGATTATGATGGGTTCAGCCGGCCGTATGCATCCGGATATTCCTCCTGGATCGGAATTAAAGCGGGTTATAGTTTCGGGCTTTAGCCGATTCCCAATACATCGCTCATGGTGAAAATTCCTTTTTTCCCGATTATAAATTCTGCTGCAAGAACTGCACCGCCGGCAAATCCTTTTCTGCTGTGGGCAGTATGTTTTATTTGAATGTCGTCGATGGAGGACCGGTAAGTCACTTCGTGTGTTCCGGGAGCCGTATCGATCCTTTCACTGATAATTGCGAGTTTCTCAGGATCATTGGTAGGTTCATTTATCCACTCCTTTTTAAAAGAATAATTGGATAAGATCTGCTCTGCCAGCGTAATAGCCGTACCGCTCGGAGCGTCTTTTTTTTCCGTATGATGTATTTCTTTAACCAATACTTCATAATCGGGATAGGACGACATCATTTTTGCGAGATAGCTGTTTAAACGGAAAAAAAGATTCACCCCGATACTGAAATTGCTGGCAAACAGGAATGCGCCGTTATTCGCACGAACCAATTCTTTCACGTGTTCGAATTTTTCAAGCCACCCGGTTGTTCCCGAAATAACCGGAAGCCCGGCTTTGAGGCAGGTGACAATGTTCTCTACCGCAGTTTCGGGACGGGTAAACTCGATGGCAACATCTGCCTTTTTTAGATTAGAGAGATTAAGGTCATAGGGATTCTTACTGTTTATACGGAGGACGATCTGATGGCCTTTCTCTATTGCAATCTCTTCAACCGCTTTGCCCATTTTACCATATCCAACCAACGCAATTTTCATAGTGCAAAGAAAAAGGTTTTGACGGGATAAAATTTTTATCCAACTCAAAAAACTGCCGGCAAACCACCCGGCAGCTATCCGTCGGGCGGTTAAATTAGCCGGCTTGCTTTCCATTCTTCAAATACTTCCATGGCATCGGCTCTTCCCAATGACTGCATTTTTACCTTCCGGTCTTCCATCGGTAAATTAAGCTCGTTGTAAATCATTGAATCATCAAATCCTACACTTGCTGCATCGCGGCGGGTAAGCGCAAAAAAAACTTTCCCGATCCGTGCCCAATAGATGGCAGACATGCACATGGGACATGGCTCACAGGAAGTGTATAAAGTACAATCCTCGAGTTCAATGCGGCCTAAAGTTTTGCACGCATCTCTGATCGCCACTACTTCTGCATGCGCAGTTGGATCATTGGAAGCGATGACCATGTTGTGCCCACGTCCCACAATTTCACCTCCTCTCACGATAACGCATCCAAACGGTCCGCCATGTTTACTCCTGATGCCAAGCGCTGCTTCCTGCACAGCTTCCCGCATAAAATCCAGCTCTTTTGTCATATCTCGTGGTTTGATTGATGAGGATGAAGGGTTTAACCCGAACACAGGTGTAAATTTTGATTCAGATCTTCAATTTGCCGTCAATAAAGCAAAGCACTTTTCGTCTTTTTATTCTTGAAGTTCAAAGCAAATCCAATGGTCGGTTTGCCAAAAACCGGATCATATCCGGGATTGATTTTCATACTTAAATCATCAGAAACATCGAACTCCTTCAGGTGTCCGAAAACGGTTGCATCCACCACCTGCACTGCCCAGACTCCCAGGAAATATAAGACCGAATAATCGCGGTCCTGCCGGAATTGGTTGCGATAAAATTGAAGTGAAACTGCATCTAACGGCTTTCCGTTCTTGTCAAATAATTTTGGATCGATTTCGTTATAGCGATTTGTTTCCTGATTCACAACAATATTGTAGGCATCCCGCGTTTTTTTATACCACTTATTGTTGTAAAAGAAGGTGATGGCAGGAATAGAGAGCGCACCGTAGACGATTGGAATTTTCCAGTATTCACGGTTGTATGCCTGACCCCAACCCGGAATGATGGCCGACCGGATCGTGGCTTTTTTGGGATCGTGTTTTTTGATATTAATCGAATCTGCGTTTACCGGCAATTGATTGAAGTTCGTTGTACTGTCGATTACCGGTTGGGTTTTAGAAGAATCAATGTCTATCAACACTGCGGAAGGAGCAATAGTAGTATCCTGCGCCTTTGAAAAAGCGGCAGGCAAAAGAAACAGAAATAATATGCAAATCCGCCGAACCATTTTAGCTTACCTGAACGTTCATTTGTTCAAGGATTTTATTGAGTTCATCGAGTGAATAATATTCGAGGGTAATGCTTCCATTTCCTTTGTTGCTGTGTGCCAGCCTTACTTTTGTTCCGAAATGAGAACTAAGATTATCTTCAATTTTTTTGTAGGCTGCAGGCAATCCGGGTTTATTAACCGTAGCCGTGGCCGGCGCCTTGTAAAGTTTTCTCACAAGGTCTTCTGTTTGCCGCACGCTGAGCATCCGGTTTTTTATTTCCCTGAAAACAAAAAGCTGTTTTTCCACGGTATCGATATTGATCAATGCCCTTGCATGCCCCATGCTGATTTCTCCATTTCTTACGGCAAGCTGAATATCAGGCGGTAATTTCAAAAGGCGGATATAATTCGTCACCGTACTTCTTTCCTTTCCCATTCTTTCAGAAACCTGTTCCTGGGTGTAATGTAACTCATCCATCATGCGTTTGAAACTGAGACCGATTTCAATTGCATTCAGATCTTCGCGCTGCAGGTTTTCGAGCAGGGCGAGTTCCAGAAGCTCGTTGTCATTGGCCTGACGAACGTAAGCGGGAACGTCTTTTAGTCCGGCGAGTTTTGCTGCCCGCCATCTTCTTTCGCCGGCGATCAATTGATATTTCCCGTTTTGCAATCTCGATAACGTCAACGGCTGAATGATGTCATGCATTTTGATGGAATTGGCGAGTTCCTGTAATGCCTGATCATCAAAATCACTCCTTGGATTTCTCGGGTTAGCCTGAATTTCTTCAATTGAAATACGGGCAATGCCGGTGGCGGCTTCCACCACATTTGATTTTAAATTTCCGGAAGTTGTTTTCAGATCCGCGTCAATATTTTCAAGCAACGATCGGATCCCTTTTCCTAATGAATGTTTATTTTGCTTAACACCAGCCATAATTGAAATATCTTTTTATTTAAAGGCAGCGACAAGATCTTCCCGAAGGAAAATCAGAAACTATTCTAAGATGCGTTCTGCCTTCGACATTTTTGTCATATTATTTTTCTGCAAGATCTCCTTTGCAAGATTAAGATAGTTAATAGATCCTTTACTTTCCGCATCATAAAGAATAACCGGTTTTCCCATACTCGGCGCTTCACTCAAACGTGTATTGCGATGAATGATGGTAGTGAAAACGAGATCTTCAAAATGCCTTCTTACCTCA
>JAFAEW010000029.1 GCA_023423835.1 Bacteroidota bacterium
CTGCAAGATTACCTTATGTTTCTTCAAATCCCCTACATTAATGAAATATGTGAAGACTTTATTGTGAACGCACGGAAAAATATTTATCCCGCCTCCACAAAAATTCCAAAAAATAAATGGTTTAAAATTTATTTTAGAAAATCGGCTCTATATTCGCAATTCTTATTTTCATGCATAACAATAAACCATCTTCACTTACGTTTATAAACCAGAAAAAACCGGCATTGTCCATGTTTAAAATCCGAAGTATTTTATTTATTGCTGCTCTTATCTCTTTTGCATCCTGTAAAAACGGGATCGGAAAAAAGAAATTTGATAAGAGTTCAGCCACAGGATGGAATTATAATGACAAAAATCAGGGTGGATACTTTGTCTTTAAAGCCAAAGATGTAAAAACAGGCCCCGGCCTCGTGTTTGTTCAGGGCGGTACTTTTACGATGGGAGCAACCCAGGAAGATGTAATGGGAGATTGGAACAACATTCCCCGGCGTGTGACAGTTAACTCCTTTTTCATAGATAAAACGGAAGTTGCCAATGTGCATTACCGTGAATACCTCCACTGGCTGAATAACGTGTTTTCTGATCCGCAGTATGAAGCGGTTTTGCGAGGCGCTTATCCCGATACACTGGTGTGGAGAAGTGAATTATCCTATAATGAGCCTTATGTTGAATTTTATTTCCGTCACCCTTCGTATAATTATTATCCCGTTGTGGGCGTTACCTGGAAGCAGGCGCACGATTTCTGTATCTGGAGAACCGACAGGGTAAATGAGCTGGCTTTGATACAGTCAGGCTATCAAAACAAAAACGTGATAAAACAGGAAATGAATGGCGGTGGCCAGGAAAACTTCAATACCAAAAGTTACCTGATGGGTGAATATGAAGGCATTCCAAGTCGTCCAAAGAAAAATAATCTGCTCGACGCGCAGGGCCGGCCGAGAACACATGTTCAGTTTGAAGACGGAATTCTTTATGCCGATTATCGCCTTCCAACAGAAGCCGAATGGGAATATGCCGCCCTCGGTCTGGTCAATCAGAATCCCGATCCCAGGAAAAGTGAGAAGAAAAGAGGGGAAGAACTGATTGCCAATAAACAAATCTATGCATGGAAAAACGATGGCTACGATAATCTCCGTTCTACCAAAAAAGGCGCCTGGCAGGGAGCATTCCTCGCCAACTTTAAAAGAGGAAACGGTGACTATATGGGAACCCCCGGTGGTTTGAACGACCGCGCAGGCATTCCCGCTCCGGTAACCTCCTTCTTCCCCAACGGATTTGGACTGTACAATATGAGCGGCAACGTAAACGAATGGGTGGCAGACGTTTATCGTCCATTAACACCGGTTGATGAGGATGATATGAACCCGTTCCGTGGTAACGTTTTTACAAAAGTTGACCTGAGCGGCGGTCAGGGTAATCTCCGCGATAGTCTTGGTAGAATACAAACTGTTCCCGAAAACGATTCAGATCTTGTTGCAAGGAGAAATTACCAGCATTCGTACGCCATCAATTACCTTGATGGAGATTCGTTGAGCCGCGTGACCTATGGTTATGGTATTACCACCCTCGTAAGCGATAAATCTAGGGTTATTAAAGGAGGAAGCTGGCTCGATTTTCCGTATTGGCTGAGCCCCGGAACAAGGCGTTTCATGGAGGAAGATCAGAGCAGCAGCACCATCGGATTCCGCTGTGCAATGAGCCATTTCGGACCGGCTGAAGGAACTTCTTCGAAACTTGAAAACGGGAACTTTTTCCCCAAACAAAGGCAAAAACGATAATAAAATATTTTGTGTCTGATTTTCAAATAAAGGCTTCCGTTATGGAGGCCTTTTTTGATCTCTGATCTGATCACCTGCGTTTCAATTGCCAAATGCATTAACTTTAGGTTGATTTAATTCTATTGCCTCGGTTTAAAATAAAATCAGATGGATGCACAACGGGTTGACCTGTTTTTGATGACCAATAATAAATATTTCCACAGTTATCAATTACCGGCTATCCGGCAGGCGCTTTTGAATGTAACAGACGACCGCTGGCCCTTAATCCAGATGACACAATTTAAAGACCCGACAATAGTTTTACTCTTTTCGCTATTTTTCGGATACCTCGCAATCGACCGTTTTATTATCGGAGATACCGGACTTGGTATCATTAAGCTGCTGACCTGTGGCGGTCTCGGTTTCTGGATACTGATAGATTGGTTTCTGATAATGTCGGCCACCAGGGACAAGAATTTTATGAAGCTGCAGATGGCATTGTTTTAAGAGTTGACAAAACGGCTTATCCATCAGCGGCCATTAATAATCAATTGCAACTTTATTTTATACAAGGCAGAACTTTGATAAACGGACTCGGAATGCTTGCTGGCAGCCCGGTTATTCTTAAAAAAGTCTTCGCCAAGACTGGAAGTAAGAGTTTTGAAAAGAATCATAAAGAAGATCTTTCAGCGGGGACAAAATAGAATGTTCCGTAATTATCACCTCTACTAACGAGGAGAAATTTTGGCCGGGACAATCAGAGGAATTATTCAACCTGCTCCAAGCTCCAAACTGGTTGATCCGTTTTAGCGAAAAAGACGGAGCAAATTATCATTGGCAACCGAAGGCAAGGGTATTTTGGGAACAGCAGGTGCTTGATAAGCTCGATGTGATGATAAAGGATTAATTTCACGCAAACGGTAACAGGTTTTGAAAAAATTTAGAAAGAACTGAACATGGCATTTAGCGTAAAGATTCAGCAAGCAGAAAATGCATCGGGCATAAAAACAATTTGTCTGCGGAATGAAGAGAAATATGAGGCGGAAATCTATTCGTTTGGAGCGCTTCTCAACAATTTTTCCATTCAGACCCCCGGTAATAAAATCAATATCATCGACGGCTACCATTCGGTACAGGAAGCGATGGAAGACATTAAGAACGGATTCAGGAGTGCGAAACTGAGCCCCTTCGTTTGCAGGTTAAACCGGGGCATCTACGAGTTTGACGGATTGCAGCATACCATCAGAAAACATTATATCAAAGAATCTGCAATCCATGGATTGCTATTTGATGCGCAATATGAGATAACAGATTTCGGGTCAGACGATCAAATGGCGTTTGTTCAATTGCAATTTCACTATACCAAAAAAGATGAAGGATTTCCGTTTGAATATCTGATGCAGGTCAGATACAGTTTGAAAGAGCGGGGAAATCTTGAGATAATTTCAACGGTAACGAATACGGGCATTCAGGAAATGCCGCTCTCAGATGGATGGCATCCATATTTTAGTTTGGGAGGAATGGTGAATGATCAGATCTTGCAAATCAATGCAGACAAAAAAATGGTTTTCAATGAGCACTTGATCCCAACGGGTGAAACCGAAGATATGGTCAGGTTTAAGCGAGCTGAACAAATCGGTGAGACAGAAATGGACAATTGTTTCAAACTCCGGGCAATTGCCGCGTTTGGTTTGTGTCTATCGAATCCCGCCAATGGACTGAAATTGACAGTCCATCCGGACGCATCCTATCCTTACCTTCAGATTTACATTCCGCCAGATCGCAAATCGATCGCCATTGAATGTTTGAGCAGTCCGCCCGACTCGTTTAATAACCTGATAGATCTCATTGTATTGCAACCGGGTGGGACAAAAACTTTCACTACAAATTATCACATCAGCTAACTCGGTACAAACTAAATCTTATGACCAATTCGATCCATAAAATCAGTGAAATTTTTTCGGACCAATTTTCTGAACAGCCATTGCGCCTGTATTCTCCGGGAAGGATTAACCTGATCGGCGAACACATCGATTATAATAATGGATTTGTGATGCCTGGCGCAATTGACAAAGGCATCTGGTATGCCATCCAGAAAAACAATACAAACCGGATAAATGTTTACGCTGCGGATGTAGACGAGACCCTTGCCATTGATCTTTCTGTTATTGAAAAAATAAAGGGCTGGAAAAATTATCTGCTTGGTGTAATCGATCAGATGCAAAAACGGAATCTACCGGTTGAAGGGTTCAACGCGGTTTTTGGCGGCAACCTTCCCGTTGGAGCAGGAATGTCG
>JAFAEW010000070.1 GCA_023423835.1 Bacteroidota bacterium
CGCATGGCCGATATAATCAGGCGAGGAAAAGCTCACGGCAAGAAAATCGGTATTTCCTGATTTTCCTAATTGTTCAGCAACCAAGGCTGCCTTTGCCATTTCCATTGTTAAATTGTTTCCGAAAGGAGTAGTCGAAATTTTGCCATAATTTTTTCCGGTAAAGCGCGAAAGATCGTATGGAAATTTTTTCTGATCCTCTCCAAAGGGAGTTGACTCATAGGGTTCTTCATCATTTGAGCTGTATTCAGCATAGGTTGCAGCCGGTAAGGAAAGCCTCCAACCGGGTTTGTAGAGCGAGTCAACGAGTTTCCGGTCATTAAACGCTTTTGCCCAGGCCGGCAGTTCGTTCATGTAATAGGTGCTGGTGATGAAATTTCCGGTTTTACTGTCGTACCAGTAAGCTGCGTTTGCTGCGTGTCCGGCCGGCAAAATCGCACCGCGGTCTTTTAATGCAATGCCGATCACCTTACTTTTAAAATTAGTTGCCAGTCTTAATTCATCGGTAATTGTGGTTGTAAACATGTTTACGGGGCTCATTTTTCCCGGCTCTTCCGTTGTACTTCCAACCGTTCTTACGTTCTTATCTTCACTGCAATAGACTTCCCTTTTCAACTGCCGGTCGTACCAGGAATTGCCTACGATTCCATTGATGGCAGGCACTGATCCGGTATAAACACTGGTGTGACCGGCGGCCGTATAGGTAGGGGTATAGGGAATAAAGGTGTTTTCGCAGGTAAATCCGTTATTTAAAAAACGTTTAAATCCGCCATCGGTTTTATAGAGATCATAATACCGGTACAAATAATCCCAACGCATCTGATCTACTACAATTCCCACTACTAGTTTTGGTCTTTTCAGAAGATTGTTGTCTGCCGACGTGGTCTTTTTCTGCCCAAAAGAAACCGACAACGACAGAACGAGAATGGAAAAAAATAAAAATCTGCGCATCATCATTTTTTTACAAATGTATTATTTGATTTTTTAACGGGTTTATTATTAAATATCTAAAAAATCACAGAATGTTGTGACATTTCATTATAAACATTAATTTTGCGGCTAAAACCGGAAAGCCAGGAAGGCGGCTTGCCCTATAGTTAAGATGACAGATAATCAAAAACTATCCTTTGCGCAATTTCAACTCTTGAGCAACATCTCAGGAAATAAATATTATTTTCTTCAACATTTTTTCATTTTAAATAGCATATATGGCAGATATTTTTGAACGGTTATTGAAAAATTCCGGCCCGTTGGGAAAACACCGTGAAAGGGCACACGGATATTTTATGTTTCCGAAGCTGGAAGGTGAGATCGGCAGCAGAATGCAGTTCCGTGGAAAAGAAGTGGTGGTTTGGAGTTTGAATAATTATCTGGGTCTTGCCAATCATCCTGAGATCAGAAAAACAGATGCAGAAGCATCGGCACAATTTGGATTAGCGGCCCCGATGGGCGCCAGGATGATGAGTGGAAATACCACCTATCACGAACAACTTGAAAAAGAACTGGCCGCATTTGAAAAGAAAGAAGACGCTATTCTGCTCAACTATGGCTACCAGGGAATCATGAGTGCAATCGATGTATTATGCGGCAGGCACGACATTATTGTGTATGATGCCGAAAGCCACGCTTGTATCATCGACGGCCTGCGCCTTCATACCGGCCATCGCTATGTATATAAACACAATAATGTTGAAGATCTTAAAAAGCAACTGGAAAGGGCTACAGATCTGATGGAAAAACAGGGCCAGGGTGGAATTTTAGTGATTACCGAAGGTGTGTTTGGAATGGCAGGAGACCAGGGAAAGCTGAAAGAAATCGTTGACCTCAAAAATAATTATGAGTTCCGCCTGCTGGTAGATGATGCACACGGTTTCGGAACGCTCGGACAAACCGGCGCCGGGGCAAGCGAAGAACAGGATTGTATGGACGGTATTGATCTTTATTTTTCCACCTTCGCAAAGAGCATGGCTTCCATTGGCGGTTTTATGGCGGGAGAAAAAGCGGTTATTGATTATATCCGTTACAATATCCGTTCGCAGATTTTCGCAAAAAGTCTTCCTTTGCCAATCGTTATCGGCAATCTCAAGCGTTTGGAAATGTTGCGCACCATGCCGGAGTTAAAAGAAAAATTATGGCAGAACGCCACCAAACTCCAAAACGGATTGAAGGAAAAAGGATTTAATCTCGGTAAAACAGATTCAGTGGTAACTCCGGTTTATATAAAAGGCGGAGAAGTACAGGGAACGAAAATGGTAATGGACCTTCGGGAAAATTACGGTATCTTCTGTTCAATCGTTGTATATCCCGTTATTCCAAAGGGTGAAGTTATTTTCAGATTAATTCCCACCGCGGCACATACGGACGAAGATATTGAGCAAACACTGCACGCTTTCCAGGAAATCAAAAACAAGCTTGATAAAGGATTTTATGATGAAGGTGCAATGATTCCTGATATGGCTCAGGCGGGTTAAAATATCAAATAGTGAATTGCGAAAGCTACCTGAAAAGGCGGCTTTTTTTATTCTAATGAAGGCTCACATCGCATTCAGTTGTCAAAGATTGTCAATGCCTTTACCCTATCAACTCAATTGTTTTTTGTTGACGATGGATATTGTTGCAAGCAGGAGAAAAAACGGTAATTGTGAAAAAATAAAACGGTTACTCCATTCATCGCAGGAAAGCATTACGGTAAGGGTCATGAGCGAGATGTTGGTAATCAAAAAACAGAATTCAGCCTTGTGTTTAGAGAATAAGCTCCTGAGCCCCGATAGAATTACCAGGTAAATAGTGTAGAAATAGACCGATAAAACAATGTTATGAAACGTGGAATAAAAATCGCGGGAAACGCCAAAAAAGGTGCCGAGCCTTTTTACCGCCAGTGAAATGAACAAACCGGGATATTGTGTTACGATAAATAACAGGCCTTCAATTGAATTTCTATCAACCGGTAGAGAAATTTGATGGGGTGTTGAGACGGTTTGAAGTCCGCAAATAATCATCTCTTGGTTGAGTGGTAATAAAAAATCAAACTCACCCCCACTTCCCAATGAATAGTTTATCAAAATATACAATGCCGGCAAGGCAAAGACGCAGCTTAATCCGATTATTTTTAAAGCCCGTTTCTGAAAAAATCTAATAACCAAAAATAAATAAGTGGCGGGCAGGAAAAATATTCCGGTTGGGCGCGTCAGGTACAACAGGCCAATGAACAGAAAAATTGCTATTCCATTTCTCCATGAAATTTTACGTACTGAGAACAGAAAACAGGTATAAATTACCGAAAAGCTGAAAAACAACGATTCTGTGAAAAGATAAGTATTAAACTCGTGGTAGTAATAAAAAATGAGAAAATAAAACGTGATGGTGTAGGCGAGCGTCTTTCTGCCGGTTAAATTTTTTATCAGTCTGAAGAAGCAAATAATTGAAATGCCATTAACGAGGATTTGCAGGATTACAATAAAAGAAATGCTGATATTGAATTTGATACAAAAAGCGATCAAAAGAATTTGTACCGAATAAAAGAGAAAATTGTTACTTGAGTATTTACCCGTTTGCAGTAAGAGCGTTGCCTCATGCAAATATTTCGTCGCTTCGAGATTGGTCACAATTCCTTTTTGCAGATAAAATATTACCTGCATTGAAAGCCATACAAGCACAAAAATTGCGGTCAGTAACCCTGGCCGATTCTTTTCAAATCCTGGCGATATTTTCATTGAATCTTAAATAGTTTGGTCTTTTCTCACTAAAGCCAAAAGTAACGTAAGAATATGACTGTTTAGCGGTTAGGCTTCTGCCTTTAGTTCCTTTCAATTCGCTCGCCCCGTTTTTGCAGCAATCTTTCTAAAGGGAAGATCATGAGAACGATCAATACAAACTACGACCAAAAAGAGGCGGTAGAATTGCTGTTGGAATTTTCCTATAGCGTCAATAAAATGGAAGATCTGAAAGGCTTAACTGACAGGATCGGAGATAAAAAAATCGTCATGCTGGGCGAAGCCTCTCACGGAACACACGAGTTTTATACCTGGAGAAGCTATATCAGTCAGCGGCTGATTGAGGATCACGGCTTCAATTTCATTGCTGTGGAGGGCGACTGGCCTGATTTATTTGAAGTGAATAACTTTATTCAGAATGATTCAGTGTCTGAAGATGTAGGGGAAGTGCTGCATCGTTTTGATCGATGGCCAACCTGGATGTGGGCGAATTGGGAAATAGCGGCCCTGGCAGAAAAGATGAAAAGTCATAATCACAGGCATCCCGATACTAAGGTGGGGATTTATGGACTCGATGTTTACAGCCTTTGGGATTCCCTTCATTCCATTATTAAATATCTGGAAGAAAACGACCCCGAAGCACTCGAAAAGGCAAAAGAAGCTATCCGCTGCTTTGAACCATATAAAGAAGAGGATGGCATTGCTTATGCCCGCGCATCAATGATGGTTCCCGAACCCTGCCGCGAAGAGGTGGTGGCACTATTGAAAGAAACGCAAACGGCTCGCTTTCAAAAAACAGGAACAAAACACCAGGTTTTTGATGCAGAACAAAATGCGTTGATTGCAGCGAATGCCGAAAAATATTACCGCACGATGGTTCAGAGCGATGCCGCTTCCTGGAATGTGAGAGACAGCCACATGATGCAAACGCTGAACCGGCTATTAACCTATTATGGCGATCATTCCAAAGCAATTGTGTGGGCTCACAATACCCATATCGGCGATTCATCCGCAACCGACATGGCCGAAGAAGGCATGTATAATATCGGCGAATTTGCACGCGCTGCCTACCATCAGGATGTGGCACTCGTTGGCTTTGGAACCTATTCGGGATCGGTGATCGCCGGATCTGCCTGGGGTGCAGAAATGCAGAAAGTAACGCTCCCGGAGGCCATGCCTGAAAGCTGGGAATCGTTGCTGCATGAGGCAGGTGCCGGTAACAAATATGTCATGATGGATGAATTGCAGGATACCTTCTTTGCACATCAAAGAATTGGACACCGGGCAGTCGGAGTGGTTTACCGGCCGCAGTTTGAGCGTTATGGCAATTATGTTCCCTCGGTGGTTGCAAAGCGTTACGACGCATTTATTTTCATCGACCATACCCATGCGTTACATCCCTTGCACCTCACGCCGAATGGTAGTGAAGTTCCGGAAACCTATCCGTTTGGATTATAGGTTTTAAGGTTATTCATCATTTGTTTTAATTGAAATTTAATTTTAAGCTTCCCGGCTAACCTTTACCTGACAGTCTTTATGCCGACGGATCGCTATTCAGGAAAGATCACTTTAAAAAAAGATTAAATTCAATATTTTCCTACGTAAAAATTTATTATATTATTACTTTTATGATAGGAACCACATCTTTCTTTTGTTCATTATCCTTTGAATTTTCAAAATTAAATTCTTGAAAATAAAATTATTTGTCCAATGGCGGATGAAAAGCACGTTCTATGGGTGGAAGATGATTCCGATGACAGGGAAATTTTTTCGGAGATATTGAAAAAAATGGATCAGGAGATCAATTGTGATTTTGCCCACAACGCGACGGAAGCGTTTTCAAAATTAGACTCCAAAAACGATATTCCCAGTCTGATCATCCTCGATGTAAATATGCCGGGTATCAACGGCTTGAGTTGCTTGTCGAAACTGAAAAGCGATCGACGATTCAACCAAATTCCTGTTGCTATGCTTTCTACCTCAAAAAATCCAACCGATGTTGAAACGGCAATGAACCTGGGCGCTGTATTATATCTGACTAAACCGGTTAGTCTTCAAAGTCTTGAAAAGAAGATAAAAAATATGTTTCTGCTTACCGGCCTTTTGTAGTACTTTTCGCTTCCATTTATTTTGTCTCACTTTTAAACCCTGGCTGCCGGAAACCAGTTGCTAATCCTAACATGAAAAAGATCCTGGTAATAGATGATGATGAATTGATTCTCGAATGGCTGCAACAGCTTTTGGAGCCAAGGGGATTTTCCATTGCAACGCTGCAGCAGAATGAGGGAAGCCTGACGATTATCGAACTTTTTAAACCCGATATCATCCTGCTTGATTTTTATATCGGTGAAACCACTTCCTTCGAATTGGCGAAAACCGTTAAACTGACACCTGCCACCGCCAATATTAAGATTATTTTCATCTCCGTAAACGGTGAGCTGCGCAAAAGCTTTCGGGAATTTTTTGGGGATGACTTTATCGAAAAGCCGTTGGAAATACCGCAGTTGCTGCAAAAAATTGACCGTCTCTGCCCTTAAAATCAACTGTTTTTGAAGATTGTAAAATAAACGGAGCTTTGCAAACGTATATCAGCATATAAAATTAAATTCTACCTTACATTCGCATCCTGAAGCTATGAGGAAAATTGTGAGTAAAATTGTCTTGTGTCTGTTATTCGCCGCCTTTTTTCTTCCCGCAACTGCGCAATTCCGAAAGTATTCCAATGAGTTTTTGAATATCGGAGCGGGTGCAAGGGGGCTTGCAATGGGTGGCGCACAGGTTGCAAGCACGGAAGATGGCAGCGCCGGCTATTGGAATCCTGCGGGATTGGTTTACGTATATGAAAACCCGGCGATCTCCTTTATGCATGCAGATTATTTTGCCGGCATCGGAAAGTACGATTACCTCAATGGCGCTTTTCCCCTCACCGATAAATATAAAACCCTCGGAATCTCGCTTTTACGATTTGGGGTAGACGATATTCCCAATACCCTTTATCTCGTAGAACCCGACGGTTCCATCAACTACAACAATATTCAGTCATTCTCATCGGCTGACTACGCGTTTTTGGTTTCCTACTCACACCTGCTTAGGGATGAAGAGAAATACCAGTTAAGCTGGGGCGCCAATACCAAAATTATTTACCGGAAGGTGGGAAGCTTTGCGCAGGCCTGGGGTTTTGGATTTGATCTTGGTGCAATGTACAAAACGAAAACCTGGAGATTGGGCGTTTCCGCCCGGGATGTTACCACTACTTTCAATGCGTGGAGCTTCAATTTTGATGAACGGGCAAAGGAAATTCTCTATCTCACAAATAATGACATTCCGGTAAAATCAAACGAACTTACGGCGCCGCAACTTGTTTTGGCGGGTGCTTATAATTTCCGGTTTACCGAAAAATTTCATCTTCTTGCGGAGGCTGATCTCAACTTTACTTTTGATGGAAAAAGAAACACTGTCCTGAGCAGCGATCCTGTAAGCATCGATCCGAAATTCGGATTGGAGGCAAATATCAACAGCGTGTTTTTTTTGAGGGCGGGAATTTCAAACTTTCAACAGGCTTTATCGGATGGCGATACACTCAACCTCAAAAAAGTCTGGATCTACCAGCCGTCGGTGGGGGCCGGATTTAAGGTGGGAAATGTAACCATCGATTACGCATTTTCGAATCTTGCAAACCAGTCAAATCCGCTGTATTCGCATATTTTTTCACTGCGCCTTGACCTGAATGCCGGGGGATCAAAAAAAGTGGAAAACAAGGGAACCGGCGTTCCGGAATTGCCGAAAGCAGAGCGACCAAAAAAGTCTAAAATTTATTATCCGCCCAATTGATGAAGAGAATTTTGTTGATATCGATAATTCTTTGTTTTGTAGCTGAGGGCTTTTGCCAACAGCTCAATAATGAATGGATCAACTACGATCAGAACTATTACAAGTTTACGATCGGCAGAACAGGCCTGTACCGGATCAATCAACAAACACTCGCTGCTGCCGGCCTTTCCAACATTCCCGTCGAACAATTTCAGTTATGGCGAAACGGGAGCGAAGTGCAGCTCTATACTTCCTCGCCTTCAGGGCCATTGCCTTCGGACGGTTATATTGAATTTTGGGGAAAACGAAATGATGGAAAGCCGGACCGCGATCTGTATAAAAATCCGGATTTCCAGTTTTCCGATGCGGAGAGCCTGTTAACGGATACCGCTGCATTCTTTCTCACCTACAGCACCGGATCGCATCTCAGGTTTGACAACGCATTGAACGATATCGCAAATAATACCCTGCCGGCAGATCCCTATTTTATCTACGATTACCGGGGCAATTTCAAACAGAAGATTAATCCGGGAAAGCCGGTTTATTTCGGGGAATATGTTTATTCGTCCACCTATGATATGGGAGAATTCTGGACCACCTCAGAAATATATCCGGCAACGCCTTATAAGTGGAGCAACGGTGAAAATCTCTTCGTTTATCCATCGGGCGCACCCGCAAGTTTCACGATCAGCGCTGTTGGCATGTCATTCCTCGGTGGCAACCGCGTGGTGAAGATTGATATTAATGGAACCAATGTCATTTCAAAACCCCTTACAACCATCAACGCCGACATTTTTACCAACGAGTCGGTTCCGCTTTCCGTTATCAGCGGCCCTGCTCTAAATCTTACGTTTACCAACGCTTCAACCGATGGAAATGACCGTATGGGAATCGGGTTCTTCAGTCTTAAATATCCACGACTCTTCAATTTTGGAAACCGCACGGCTTTCGAATTTTCGCTCTCGCCAAACACCAATGGAAATTACCTGGAGATTACCAATTTCAACTGGGGTGGAAGCGTGCCGCCGGTTTTATATGATCTTAGCAATGGAAAACGTTATGTGTCAAATACCACTACAGCCGGTATATTAAAATTTGCACTTTTACCTTCTTCCGTTGAAAGGCAATGTGTGCTTGTAAGTGAAAATATTTCGGGTATCATTAGCGTCAACAGTCTTAGCCCACGGAAGTTTGTAGATTTTAGTCAATCCGCAAACCAGGGAGATTATCTCATAATTTCCAATAAAATATTATTTGGAGGAAACAATCCGGTTGAATTATACCGGCAATACCGGTCTTCAACCGAAGGCGGAGGGTTTAATGCGAAGATTGTAGACATCGATGAAATCGTTGACCAGTTTGCTTTTGGGATAAAGAAAAGTCCCCTCTCAGTTAAAAATTTTCTGCGATTTGCACGAATTAATTTCAGTGCCGCTCCCAAATTTGCTTTTTTAATCGGCAAAGCCGTGACTTATAACGAGTACCGGATTTATCAAACTTCAAAATATGCCGATCAACTCAATTTAATTCCGTCTTTCGGATGGCCGGCCTCTGACAATATATTAGGATCGGATGGCTTTGATCCCGTTGCGGAAACGCCGATCGGCCGGCTCGCAGCAATTCGTCCCGAAGAAGTTCAGATCTACCTCGAAAAGATCAAACAGTACGAGAAAAATCAGCAAAACACGGAACAGACCATTGAAGCCAAAGGCTGGATGAAGACAATGGTACATGTGGTGGGAGCCAATGATCCGAGTCTTGATCTCGCGTTAACTAGAGATCAGAATGCCTATAAGGCTATCATTGAGGGTCCTCAATATGGAGCCAATGTTACCAGTTTCAACCGTACGACCACCGGACCGGAAACGCCTCAAACGAATGCGCTGATGTCGTCTTTGTTCAGCAGCGGTATCAGCCTGCTGAATTATTTCGGCCATTCGGCCTCCACGGCGCTGGATTATAACCTGAATTCTCCTGACCAGTTTTCCAATTACGGAAAGTATCCCGTATTTCTTGTCAACGGCTGTAATGCGGGAAATATTTATTCCTTTGATACTTCAAGGCTGCTTGCGATCACTTCGCTGTCTGAAAACTTCGTTCTCGCAAAAGACAAAGGTGCCATCGCATTTATTGCGAGCTCGCATTTCGGAGTAGAAAACTATTTGCACATCTATAACCTCGGATTCTATAATTCCCTGGGAGTTAATGATTACGGACAAGCTGTTTCCATTCAGGTAAGAGATGCTACGGCCTATCTCACTTCCTATCGCCAACTCGATTCTACCACCCGCTATTTGCATGCGGAGGAAGACATCCTGCACGGCGATCCCGCATTGAAGATAAATTCACATCCAAAACCTGATTTTGTAGTGGAAGATTCCAAGGTTATCATTGATCCAACCTTTATTTCGGTTGCCAATAACAGCTTCAATATAAAAGCCTATTTCTACAATATCGGGAAGGCAACGGGAGATTCGGTTTCAATCTTAATTCAAAGACAATATCCCGATGGCTCAATCAGCACGCTCGTGGATAAAAACATCGTTTCAGTACGCTTTATCGATTCTATTGCGCTTACGATTCCCCTTAATCCATCTAAAGATCTTGGAACGAACAAGCTGATTGTTACCATTGATAATCTTCAGCAATATGATGAAATGAGTGAACTGAATAATTCGGTCACCAAAACCTTCGAGGTGTATGAGGATGAATTGAAACCGGTTTATCCCTACAATTTCAGTATCGTAAACAAATCCAATATTCAGTTGTATGCCTCCACTGCAAATCCGCTGGCGCCCGAAAAGCAGTACGCCATGCAGATAGATACGACCGAATTGTTTAATTCGGCTTTGAAAAGGGAAGTGAAGCTGACGTCGAAAGGAGGATTAATCGGCTTTGATCCGGGAATCGTTTTTTCTGACAGTACAGTCTATTACTGGCGGGTAGCGCCGGTGTCTGCGGACGGAAATAATCGATGGAATACATCGAGCTTCGTGTATTTACCCAACAGTGGTTTCGGATACAATCAGTCGCACCTGTATCAGCATTTAAAATCCTCTGTTGAGCGGATTTTTATTGACAGTAATTCAAGGCAGTGGCTTTATCAGCCCCGGCTGTCTTCTTTCAATATTCTTCATGCGATTTTCCCTACAAGCGGACAGATTGCAGCAGATTTTCAGGTTCAGGTAAATGGTCAAACCCTCACTTCAGGTAATTGCGGAGATCATTCAGTAGTCTTCAACCTGTTTGATCCTGTAACCCTGCAACCGTATTACAACCAGGCTGCTCCGTCCACCAATCCTTCGGGCAACTACGGAAAATTTATGGGAAGCGGAGGCACCTGCGATGATGGCAATACTTCCGGTACGGCACATAATTTCGAATTTTCCTATCTCGATACAACCGGCCGGAGAAAGATGCGTGATTTTATGGATTGGATCCCGGACGGTGTGTTGGTGACCGTGCGTTTATTTTTAAGTGCTCCCTACGATCAAAATCCGTTCGTTGATGTATGGAAATCTGATCAGCAGGTATATGGCGTGGGAAACACGCTTTATGACCGCCTCACAGGGGCCGGATTTTCAGGCCTTGATTCCTTTACTTATCCGAGAACCTGGGCATTTTTGTACAAAAAAGACCTTCCGTCATTTTCTCCGCAATACAAATTATCAAACGGCCTCTACGATAAAATTGTGGTGCATCGGGATATTTCAACACCCGATTCCATTGGATATATCACCTCACCGGCATTTGGTCCGGCGCGGGCATGGAAGCAGGTGAAATGGAGCGGAAAATCATTGGAAAACGGCAAGGATAATGTAAATATTGAAGTGATCGGACTGAGTTCTTCAGGAGCGGAAAACGTACTGCTTGCCTTTGGCCCGGATAAACCTGTTGTTGATATTTCTTCCATTGACGTAAATCAATACCCTTTTATTAAATTGAAAATGCGCAATGCGGATAG
Source organism: Bacteroidota bacterium (assembly GCA_023423835.1). Taxonomy (GTDB): domain Bacteria; phylum Bacteroidota; class Bacteroidia; order Chitinophagales; family Chitinophagaceae; genus JAFAEW01. The sequence continues at coordinate 11,485 of JAFAEW010000070.1, forward strand.
TATTGCATTGACACCCTACCAGTTAAACTACTGGCGTATTTTATATGATCCGGTTCCCGAAGGTGCTTTGGCGCCAAACCTGTTGTATCAATTCCGCGATACTTTAAATGTGGGGGAAAAAACGGATTTCAAAATCGCTTTCAAAAATGTGAGTGATGTCGCGTTTTCAGATAGCATCAAGGTGAATATGACCGTTTATGATGCGGGAAATGTTGCACGGCCGGTAACGATTTCTCCCCTGAAAAAGCTGGCTCCGGGAGATACGGCAACGATTCAATACACCTTTGATTCTAAAAATTTCAACGGACAGAACAACCTGTTTCTCGACGTGAATCCCGACAATGCTCAGCCGGAACAATTCCATTTCAATAATTTTCTCTATAAGCCGTTCAGCGTAAGCACTGATAATTTCAAACCGGTTTTGGATGTCACTTTCGATGGCGTTCATATTTTAAACAATGATATCGTTTCTGCAAATCCGCATGTTTTGGTGAAATTGAAGGATGAATCAAAATACCTTCTGCTCGATGACACTTCGTTGTGCAAAATTCAATTACAATATCCCGACGGATCGATGCGAAGATTTTATTTTGATAACGATACTTTACGGTTTAGTCCGGCCACTGCGGGCAGCAACGACAATACGGCCACCATCGATTTTATGCCCTTCCTTACCGAGGATGGAATGTATCGCCTGATGGTGGAAGGAAAAGATAAGACCGGAAATCCCGCGGGCATTACAAGCTACAGCGTTTCGTTTATGGTGTACAATAAGCCGATGATTTCGGATATGTTTAATTATCCCAATCCGTTTACCACTTCCACAGCCTTTGTATTTACACTTACCGGAAGCCAGGTGCCGCAGAATTTAAGGATTCAGATCCTCACGATTACCGGCAAGATCGTCAAGGAGATCACGAAGCAGGAATTGGGAAATATTCACATCGGCCGAAACATCACAGATTATAAGTGGGACGGCACCGATCAGTACGGACAAAAGCTGGCAAACGGCGTTTATCTTTATCGCGTAATTACCAATCTGAATGGAAATAAACTCGATAAGTTTCCTTCCTACGATACCAATGGTAATGAGGTTAATACCGAAAAGTTTTTCAACAAAGGGTATGGTAAAATGTATTTAATGAGGTGATATTTGCAATATGAACAGAGTAGGAGTTGGCACGCGAACTTTAAATTTCCTGATTGATACATTCATCGTCTTTATAATCAGCTTTATTGTACATTATATCTGGAAATTCTATTCGTTTTACTGGCATGTTACTTATTTTCCCTTTTACTATTTCTTCTGGCTGATCCTGGTGTTGTATTATTTGTTTTGCGAATCCATCTGGGCAAAAACGCCCGGCAAGTATTTTACGTTGAGTAAGGTGGTAGATGCGAGGGGCAAAAAACCGGCATTCTGGCGCATTTTGATCAGAAGTTTTTCAAGGCTGATCATCATTGACCCGTTTTTTCTTCCGTTCTTAAACAAAACCCTCCACGACTATTTAAGTGGAACCGAAGTGGTGGAAAAGTAAGAAAATGTTTTTGTACCCGGCTGTAGTGCTGCTATCATCCTCGTTGCGTCGCACACTTCAACTGCAGAATATATCCCGATAATCTATGTAGAATTTTTTTTGAAAGTGGAATTCTTTTCGTTTAATATTGTGATAGCGGTAACCGTATTAGACGACAAAACAAAACGACTGACTTAAACAAGAAAAAACTAAACCTAATGATAGCTGAACTCCGACATATATTCGATACAACAAACGGTCAACGAGTAAGCCGACTCTCATTGACGGCCCATCTCGGTTCTTTATTTTCCATACCGCACATTTTTTTAATTCAATTTGATGCAGCCCCGCAAACGGCACATTGGCTCTTGCCCGACATACAAGCCGTTCCTTCGCAAAACCAAAAGAGCCATTTTTTAGCGAACGCACCGACAAAAATCCGTATTTTGACAAATCTTTTATGAAGAATAAATGAGTGATAAAACTATACATATTGACGACCACGATAGTGAAGCGGACACTTGCCGAAAGGAAGTGTTGCCCAAACTGTATGACAGCCAATGGACAGATGATTTAATCCTTGAACAACGGACTTTTACGGACGGTAAAATCATAGTGATAGGAAGAAAAGCAAGAAGAAAAAAAGCGAAACGCTTTGATTACTTGCTTCGCTATTCACAAAACTTTCCAATTGCAATTGTTGAAGCAAAGAAAAAATATAAGTCGGCTGCTGACGGCATCCAACAAGCAAAGGACTATGCTCAAATACTAGGACTTAAATTCGCTTACTCGACAAACGGAACTGAAATAATTGAATTTGACTTTAACACAGGACTTGAAAATAAAATTTCAAGCTACCCGACACCAACAGAACTTTGGAACAGACTAAACCAAGCTGAACCAATCAAGCCCGAAATTCAAGAAACATTTTTAAAACCATTTTTTGCCACAAGTGGCAAAGAAGTTAGATACTATCAACGAATTGCAATTAACCGAGCAGTAAAAGCAGTTTTAGAGGGAAAGAAAAGAGCTTTATTAACTTTAGCGACAGGAACAGGAAAAACAACAGTTGCTTTTCAAATCATTTATAAACTTTGGAATAACCGTTGGAACACCAAAGGCGAACACCGCAGACCAAAAGTTTTATTCCTTGCCGACAGAAGTATTTTAGTTACAGACCCACACGCCAAAGATTTTGCAGTTTTTGGTGATGCAAGATGTTTAGTTCCAGAAGAGGGTTTGCCAAGCAGCCGAGAAGTTTATTTTTCTACTTACCAATCTTTAGCAGAGGACAATAACCGAGCAGGAGCATTTAGAAAATTACCAAAAGACTTTTTTGACCTAATCGTAATTGACGAGTGCCACAGAGGAAGTTCATCAGACGACAGTAATTGGAGAGTTATTTTAGATTATTTCAATACATCTGTCCAAATTGGTTTAACGGCCACACCATTAAGAGACGACAACAAAGACACTTATGCATATTTTGGAAATCCGCTTTACATTTACAGTTTAAAACAAGGAATTGAAGACGGATTTTTAGCTCCATATTTGGTTCATCGTGTGATTACTGAAACAGATGCAACAGGATTCAGACCCGAAGAAGGACAATTGGACGATAACGGAGAATTAATTCCAGACGGAATTTATACAACTCCCGACTTTGAAAATACACTCTCCTATTTACCAAGAACAAAAGCAGTTGTAAAGCATCTTTACAACTTTATGGTAAAATACGGACGGTTTGATAAAACAATTGTGTTTTGCGTAAATCAAGAACACGCTGACCAATTTCGCAGAGAAATAAGCAACTTAAATACAGGCGTGGTTCAGCAATATCCCGACTATGTTGTTCGTATAGTTTCAGAAGAAGGTGACATTGGTAAAGGACATTTAGGAAGGTTTATGGACATTGACGAACCGATTCCGGTAATTGTAACTACTTCAAAATTATTGAGCACTGGTGTTGATGTTCCGACCTGCAAAAACATTGTGATTTTCAGAACAATCAACTCAATGACCGAATTCAAACAGATTGTTGGACGAGGTACAAGAGTAAGAGAAGACAAAGAAAAATTGTTCTTCACCATATTGGATTATACAGGAAGTGCAACAAGAAATTTTGCCGACCCTGACTTTGACGGAGAACCACCATTAATAACCGAAGATGAAATTGACGGAGACGGAAATATTATTGATGGTGATGAATGGATACCAGACCCACCAACAGACGAGCCTGATGAGTGGGAAGATGATGACGATACAGACGAACCACCAACAGGCGGAGGTGGTGGAGAACCAAGAAGAAAATATTATATAAGTGAAGGTACAGTTTCAATTGTTGCCGAAAGTGTTCAGATTTTAGATGCCAACGGCAAACTAAGAACTGTTCAGTTCACACAATACGCAAAGGAACAAATTACAACAATGTTTCCTTCAATGAATGATTTCCGCAGTAAATGGAACGACTTACAAGAACGCCAGCACATTTTAGATGAGTTGGAAAATAACGGAATTTCTATTGACCAGTTAATGGAAATAACCAAACAACAAGATGTTGACCCGTTTGACTTGCTTTGTTTTGTTGCCTTTGACTTAAAACCGTTAACAAGAAAACAAAGAGCAGATTTATTGAAGAAAAACAAACCAGACTTTTTTGCTCATTACAGCGAAAGAGCAAAAGAAGTCTTGAATTTGATTTTAGAAAAATATGTTGACTATGGTTTAAATCAAATCAGACCCGACATAATTTCGGTTGAGCCTATTGCACAGCAAGGCAACCCGATAGAAATAGTAAATGAATTTGGTGGAATAGACGAATTCAAAAAAGCAATTGAAGAATTACAAACCCTGCTATACGCAGAAGCAGCATAAATAGAAAATGGCAAAGACGAAAAAAGAAAAAGCAGCAAAGAAAGCAGCGAAACCAGTTGTCATTGAAACACCTGCACAGCGTTTAAGTGGCATTATAAAAACGTGTAGAAACATTATGCGTAAGGACAAAGGAATGAACGGTGATGGAGACCGTTTGCCGATGTTGACTTGGATAATGTTTTTAAAATTTTTGGACGACAACGAGAATTTACAAGAAGTAAACGCACAATTAGAAGGAAAAAAATACAAATCAGCCATTGCAGAACCTTACCGTTGGAGAGATTGGGCAAAAGACAAAAATTTGACAGGTGATGATTTATTGGCTTTTGTAAACAACGAGAAAGTAAAACTGGCAGACGGTAAAGAACGAACAGGTTTATTCTACTATTTAAGAGCCTTGCAAAGTGAAACAGGAGCAGAACGAAAAGACGTAATTGCAACCGTTTTTAAGGGCGTTACAAACCGAATGATTAACGGTTATTTGCTCCGTGACATTATTAATAAAATTGACGAAATCCATTTTACAAGCAACGAAGAACTAAACTCACTTTCACATTTGTATGAAAGCATCTTAAAGGAAATGAGAGATGCCAGCGGTGATGCAGGTGAATTTTATACGCCTCGTCCTGTTGTGAAATTTATGGTTGAAATGCTTGACCCAAAAATTGGTGAAACCGTTTTAGACCCAGCTTGCGGAACAGGTGGTTTCTTGGTTGAAGCATTTGAACATTTAAAAAAACAAGCTAAAACTGTAGAGCACAAAAAACTACTTCAAGAAAAATCAATTATTGGCGGTGAAGCAAAGCCACTTCCCTATTTGCTTTCGCAAATGAATTTATTGCTTCACGGATTGAACTACCCGAAAATTGATAGTGGTAACAGTTTGCGTTTTCCGTTAAAGGATATTGGCGATAGCGAAAGAGTTGACATTGTATTAGCCAATCCACCATTTGGAGGCGAAGAAGAAAAAGGAATTTTAAATAACTTCCCTGACGACAAACAAACTACCGAAACCGCATTACTCTTTTTGCAATTGATAATGCGTAAACTAAAACGCAAAAAACCAACACAAGAAGGCGGCAGAGCCGCCATAGTTGTGCCTCACGGCACTTTGTTTGCTCCCGGAATTGCTGCAAGAGTTAAAAAACAATTGGTTGAAGATTTTAATTTGCACACCATTGTAAGATTAGGCGAAGGAATTTTTGCTCCCTACACTGATATTGCTTGTAACTTATTGTTTTTTGAACAAGGTGGACCAACCAAAAATATATGGTATTACGAACTACTTCCACCCGATGACAAAAAGAAATACAGCAAAACAAAACCCATCCAGTTTGAAGAATTTGACGAGTTAAAAATATGGTGGCACAAGCGTAAAGAAAATGATAACGCTTGGAAGGTCAGCATAAAAGATATTTTAATGACTGATGAAGAAGGAAAATCTGTTAATGTAAACTTGGACATTAAAAATCCGAACAGAAAAAGCGGGTTTGAGTATAAAGAACCAATAGAGTTGGTGAGTTCGATTTTAGAAAAAGAAACACAGATTATGCAAATAATGAAGGAAATACATACTTCCATAAAACAAACGGTTATAGATGAAGCATAATTGGCGAACAGAAAATATAAGCACCGTTTTTAATTTCGATAAAGGTGTATTGCAAAGCTCAAAAAACACAGCTGGCAACTTTGTGTTTATCACAGCATCGGAAGATTTTAAAACACACAATGAATACTTCTATGACACAGAGGCTTTATGCTTTGCTTTTGCTGCTTCTGGTTCATTGGGTAGAACTCATTATTTCAAAGGAAAATTCATTGCAAGTGATTTAGTTTATGTATTAACACCTAAGCAAGATTTCAAGGATAAAATTGATTTAAGATTTCACTACTATTTTCTTAATCATTTTAAAGAGGAAATAGTAAGAATGACAAAATCGGGAACTTCAAAGGCATCTATAAATAGAGAAGCTTTTTCAAATGTTCAAATTCCTTTACCTCCTCTAAACGTTCAACAAAAATTACTTTCCACACTTGAAACAATAAAAATAAAAACTGATGAAATAAAAAGGCTTAGAACTGAGCAAACCAAAGACATTAACAATTTACTTTTTAGCAAATACACAGACCTGATTGAAAATGCCGAATGGTTGCCAATGAAGGAAGTTGCTCCAATAATTCGCAGACCAGTTGTGTTAAAAGATGAAGGTTTATATCCCGAATTGGGTATTCGTTGTTTTGGAAAAGGCACTTTTCATAAACCTGCATTAACAGGAACAGAAGTAGCAACCAAAAAGATTTTTCAAATCAAAAAGGGCGATTTAGTTTTTAGTAATGTTTTCGCTTGGGAAGGTGGAATTGCAGTTGCAAAAGAAGAAGATAATGACCGGTACGGTTCACACCGTTTTATATCTTGTGTAGCAGACGAAGAAAAAGCTTTAGCGGAATTTCTATGTTACCATTTTCTTTCTCCAAAAGGGTTAGAAGATATTAACGCTTGCAGTCCAGGCGGAGCAGGAAGAAATAAAACTCTTGGCTTAGATAAGTTGATGAAAATTGAAATTCCAGTTCCTTCACTTGAACTACAAAAAGAATTTGTTGAACTGCTTGAAAAAACAAACGCTATCAAGGAACATCACAAACAAACTGAACAAGAATTAACCGAACTAATGCCAAGTTTGTTGGACAAGGCTTTTAAAGGGGAATTGTAAATACAAGCGAATGTCAGAGATTAAACAAAATATCGTCCTTAATTTTTTACCGCTTACTGAGCAAGAATTTTCATTTACAGTGTTTCGCAGATTAGTTGAGCATCAAGAAAAGAAATGGTCTGATAATGTAAAGAGATACAATTTGCCGAAAAACCAAGGTGATACTGAAAATTTCACCAGTTATTGGGTAAGTTTTAGCCAATTTGAAAACTCCGAATCATTCACAATTGATGCAAACACTAATAATTATTTAACTGAATGGTATATTCATTCATTATTACTTCAAAGGCTTAGTGAACAACAGTCCGTTAAACAGTATAATCACAGAAGTGATTTTAATGAGTTACGGACTTATTTTGAAATCGAACGGTTTAACGAGGGCATAAGAACTATTTGGTTAGAGCCTTATTATCTCAAAAAGAATCACAAATTCGGCTTTCTTATTGGACTCCGATTTTTCCTCAACAAGAATCAACCATTCAACAAAAGAGTTCAACAACTTTCTTTTAGTCTTGACAATGACGGCAGAAGCAATAAAAACTTCCATATTGATAGTTTTAACTTCTTCAAACGATTTATTGGAAATTTGAATAATTCTATAAATCCAATAGCCAACAACATTTCAATTTCACAATCATTTGAGCCAATAGAAAGTGATTTGCTTGCCACTAAAATATATGAGTTTGGCTATGGTAAAACATCAAATTCCCAATTCAATGGTATTATGTCAAGTGGACCATTTCAGCAAGTAAATAACAACTTGCAATATGTGTTCTTATTTCGTGAAGCCGAAAAATCATTAATGATTGAGCTAATGAAGGCATTGAATGGAGACAAATACAATACATTTAAAGGTCTTGAAAAATTTAAACTTCCTAGAATAACTCCAAAAGAAAACTTAGTTGCAATTCGTATTTCTGAGTTTAACGATGAAGAAATTGAAAGGGCGGTAGCAGAAATACCAAAGCAGGGTAATCGGATAGTTATATCGGTCTTTCCACGAAATGAAGAAAGATTTTACTACTCTTTAAAAAACAGATGCTTGAAAGACAATATTCTACTTCAAGTTATTCATAATGAAACCATATTAAATGAATACATCTTCAAGTGGTCTGTATCAAGTATAGGCTTACAGATATTCTCTAAGTTAGGCGGCACTCCTTGGTTAGTTAAATCAAACCAACAAAAAACCCTAATGATTGGAGTTGGGCATTCACAAAGTCGTAACCCTGAAACCAACCAAATTCAAAGATTTTATGCCTATTCGGTATTAGTAGAATCAACAGGAAAATTTGTTTCAATCAAGCCATTGGCAAACCATTCTGACAAAAGCGAGTATCTCAATGAAATTGCAAGCAATGTTGGGGCTTTAATAGAAGAAAACCAGTCATATTCCAAAATAGTCTTTCATCTTCCATATAAAATCAAACAAGAAGAAATTGACATCATAAAAAAGGCAATCAAAGAAAAAAATAATGCTGTTGAAGTTACATTGATTAGGATAAATGACACC
>JAFAEW010000071.1 GCA_023423835.1 Bacteroidota bacterium
AAGGTCATGAAAAAGTTTTCTTTAAGTGAAAAGGAAGCCGGCTATTTTGTTTTTTGCGGCGAGGCGGAGAATACCACTTATACAAAAGGCGATGAACACATCAGCGTATTGTTTAAGGATGGAACAGTTAAGGATATTTCGGGTGTAGATTATCCGCTTATCCATCAAACCCTTTCAATGCCCGTTAAAAAATTTTACATTTGCTTTTTAGACATCTGAGATTGACGGAATTCTTCTGGTGTTGAAGTACTCAATTTTTTTCTGTCGGTTTCTGTAAGAATTAATCGATGAATTATGCAATTTACTGCCGAACAAATAGCTATGCTTATTGGAGGAAAGGTCGAGGGCAATCCCGAAGCCGCCGTAGGTTCCTTCGGAAAGATCGAGGAAGCCAAACAACATCAGCTTTCTTTTCTTGCCAATCCCAAATATGAAGAATATCTGTACAGATCCAAAGCGTCTATCATAATTGTAAACGATAACCAGGAAATAAAGGCGCCGGTAGCGGCCACGCTCATAAGGGTTCCCAATGCGTATTCTGCCTTTGCGATGCTGCTTGAAAAGTATCAGCAAATGATGAATCAGCAACTGACCGGAATTCAGCAGCCAAGCTTTATCCATCCGTCGGTAACCCTGGGAGAAAACGTGTATGTGGGCGCATTTTGTTTTATCGGTGAAGGAGCGAGGGTAGGAAACAATGTGAAGCTGTTTCCGATGACCTTCATTGGAAATGGCGTAAAGATCGGTGATGACTCCATGATAATGCCGGGCGTGAAGATCTATCATCATTGTGTTATCGGAAAAAACGTTACCATTCATGCCGGAACCATCATTGGAAGTGATGGTTTTGGATTTGCACCGCAGCCCGACGGCAGCTATAAAAAGATTCCGCAGATCGGAAATGTTGTAATCGAAGATGACGTTGAAATCGGCGCCAATTCAACAATCGATCGCGCCACCATCGGAAGCACGCTTATCAGGGCAGGATCAAAACTCGATAACCTCATTCAGGTTGCGCACAATGTGGAGATCGGAAATAATACGGTAATGGCCGCCCAGGCAGGCATCAGCGGCAGTACCAAAATCGGATCGAATGTTCAGATCGGAGGACAGGCGGGGATAGTAGGCCATATTCAGATTGCCGATGGCACCCGCATCAATGCCCAAAGTGGTGTAAGCAAAAGCATTAAGCAACCCAATTCCGCAATTACTGGATCTCCCGCTTTCGATTATACCAGTGCGCTCAGAAGCCAGGCGGTGAGCCGCAACCTTCCCGAACTCGAAAAACGAGTGGCCGAACTCGAAAAAATCGTACAACAATTACGGGAAGAAAAGATAAATGCATAATATTCTGAAGCCGCGCCCTTCTTTCTAATGGCTTCTAACCCTATTTTTGCAGCATTCTGAACGATTTTGTCAACAAACATTCTGCGAGAAAATTACCAACTGAGACAATTATGAATAATAAGTTTAATCCCGACAAGCAACATACATTAGCCGGAGAGGTAAAAATCAGCGGTACCGGTTTACATACAGGAATAATGGTAGATATGATTTTAAAACCCGCACATCCGGGATTTGGAATTCAGTTTCAACGCGTTGACCTGCCTGAAAAACCGGTAATAAAAGCCGACTGTGACCTTGTAACCGACGTAAGCCGCGGAACCACCTTGCAGGTAGGAGATGCCAAAGTGAGTACCGTAGAACACATTCTTGCCTCGCTCGTGGGAATGGGTGTTGATAATGTGATGATCGAATTAAACGGTCCCGAAGTTCCGATTATGGATGGAAGCGCTCAGCCGTTTATTGAGCGGATGAGCAAAGTGGGAATTGAGGAGCAAAATGCGGCAAAAAGCTGGTACAGCATCGATGAAAATATTTATTTGTACGACGACGCAAAGTCAGTGGAAATGGTGGCACTTCCAGCCGTAAATTACCAGATCACTACACTGATCGATTTCAACAGCCCCGTACTCGGAACCCAGCACGCGGGATTGAAAGATATCCGCGACTTCCGGGCGGAGATTGCACCGAGCCGCACTTTCTGTTTTCTCCACGAACTGGAAATGCTGCTCAGCCATAACCTTATTAAAGGAGGCGATATCAACAATGCAATTGTAATTGTTGATAAGCCGGTTGAAGAGGAGGAACTGGGCCGGCTTTCAAAGATCTTTAAAAAGGAAAACATTGAGATAAAAAGTGAAGGCTATCTGAACAATCTCGAGCTGCATTTTCCCAATGAACCGGCACGGCATAAACTGCTCGATGTGGTGGGTGATCTCGCACTGATCGGCTATCCAATTAAAGCGAGAATCATTGCCAATCGCCCGGGCCACAGCACCAATGTTGCCTTTGCAAAAAAGATCAAGCAGTACATCCGGAAAAACAAGCACGTGAAAGATGTGCCGGTTTATGATCCCGCTGCTCCACCGGTTTTTACACTGGAAAATATTGAAAGAACGCTTCCTCACCGTTATCCCTTCCTGCTGATTGATAAGATTATTGATGTAAACGAAAACAGCATTGTCGGCATTAAGAACGTAACTTTCAATGAATGGTTTTTCCAGGGACATTTTCCCGGAAATCCTGTGATGCCGGGCGTTTTACAGATTGAAGCGCTGGCGCAAACGGGCGGCATTCTTGCCATTAACAGCATGGGCGATGGCGATTACGACACCTATTTTCTGAAGATTGATAAGTGTAAATTCAAGCAGAAAGTGGTTCCCGGTGATACCATGATTTTAAAAATGGAATTGATATCGCCAATCAGGAGAGGGATTTGTGAAATGAAAGGAACGGTTTACGTGGGCGGAAAAGTTGCCACTGAAGCAGATTTAACGGCTCAGATAGTAAAAAAGACTGTTTAGCATAAGAATTTACCATTACTTTTGCAGTCAAATTTTTTTTCGGCATCATTTTGAGGAGAAGAGTTCGTCATTTTTTCCCAACCGGAAATAAAGCCATTTCATGATACATCCACACACATATATTCATCCCGACGCGGTAATTCCGCAGAATGTAAAGATCGATCCGTTTACAGTCATTCATCAGGATGTTGAAATAGGTGAAGGCACCTGGATCGGCAGCAACGTAACCATAATGGAAGGCGCCCGGATTGGAAAAAATTGCCGCATCTTTCCCGGAGCGGTCATATCAGCCATCCCCCAGGATCTTAAATTCAATGGCGAAAAAACCTATACGGAAATCGGGGATAATACAACTATCCGCGAGTTCGTAACCATTCACCGCGGCACTACCGACAGGGTGAAAACAACGGTGGGTAACGAAGTGCTGGTAATGGCCTACAGCCATATTGCACACGACTGTATTATCGGTGATCATTGTATCCTGAGCAACAGCACGCAAATGGCCGGTCATGTGATTATGGAAGACTGGGCAATTGTGGGTGGCGTTTGCGCCATTCACCAGTTTGTTCATATCGGCCAACACGCCTTTATTTCCGGCGGAAGCCTTGTGAGCAAAGACGTTCCACCGTATATAAAAGCCGGCCGAAATCCTTTGAGCTATGCCGGTGTAAACAGCGTGGGACTGAAAAGAAGGGGTTTTTCACTCGAAAAGATCAATCACATCCTCGATATTTATCGTATTATTTATAATCGCGGTTTAAATATCTCACAGGCCCTGGCATTTATTGAGGAAGAAGTTAAGGCCACCGATGAACGCGACGAGATTTTGAGTTTCATTCGTGAAAGTGATCGCGGCATTCTCAAGCGATACGGAAAAGGAAACCTCGACGAGGATTGATCAAAACAGGTCCCTTGAATGACTGCTTCTACCACCCATACTGCTGCAGATTCGCCCATTATAGTTCAGTTTGAAGATTGCGGGAAACGATTCAACAATGAATGGATCTTCCGCCATTTCAACTTCCGCTTTCTTCCCGCCGGAAAGTACGCGATTACCGGTCCCAACGGCAGCGGAAAAAGCACATTACTTCAAATCATTTCCGGAGCAATTGTTCCATCAGAAGGGAAAATGCTCGTTCAGGATGCGGCAGGAAAAAAACCCAACGCGATTTCGGAAGAACTCCACCAATATTTTTCACTCGCTGCGCCTTATCTTGATGTATTGGAGGAAATGACGGCTACTGAATTCCTGAAGTTTCATGCCGCCTTCAAGCCGCTTCTACCCGAAATATCTCCATCCGAAATCCTGCAGTTGGTCGGGCTTTCCCGCGCCGCCGCCAAACAGATCCGGTATTACAGCAGTGGGATGAAACAGCGGATGAAACTTGCTCAGGCCATATTTTCCGACGTACCGGTTTTGTTGCTCGATGAACCCTGCACCAATTTTGATGAAGCAGGATTTGCACTTTATCATCAATTGATTGACCGCTATTGCAGTAATAAAATGGTGATCGTGAGCAGCAATGATCCCAACGAATACGAATTTTGCCAGGAAAGAATTCACATCCCTGACTACAAAAGCTGAATTCCTCCTTTTTTTCTTTCATTCTCATAATATTTGCGCTTCCCTCCTCTTCCGTCTGAAAATTTTCTTTTGCAGGTTCGCCCGATCTTTTTAGATGCGCACTTTATGTTGTGAATTATTCCCGTTTCGGTAAGAGCCCTTTTCCGGAAGGCAGATAATTGCCGGGCATGATTTTCATGCAACATACGTACTTCTATTCTTCACTAATAAATGATTTTCTATGTTTTATCATGTAAAAGATTTACAATTTGATGCAAGGGTCTCCAGGCCTGATCCGGCTTTTGCCACCTTGTTATTGGACCAGTTTGGCGGTGCAAACGGAGAGCTGGCAGCGGCCTTACGCTATTTCGGACAGTCTTTCGCTGCAAAAAAACCCTATCCTGATAAATTCGATTTGCTGATGGATATTGCCACTGAAGAATTCAGTCACCTTGAAATTGTTGGAGCGACCATCGAAATGCTGTTGACCGGAGTAAATGGCGATTTGAAGAATGCAGCCGAAAACTCCGACATTATGAAGCTGCTCGATGGCAAGACTGCAAAGGAAGAATTAATTCACCAGGGAATGATGAATCCTGAATTTCTTGTATCGAGTGCCGGATCTCCCGCTTTTACTAACAGCCAGGGCGCTGCCTTCACCGCCAATTATATCAACGGCGATGTGCAGGGCGATCTAACCAGCGATCTTCGATCAAATATTGCAGCGGAAACACGGGCAAAACTCGTTTATGAGTATCTAATGCAATTTACCGATGATCCGGAAGTGAAAAACACCTTGCGATTTCTGATGACCCGCGAAATTGCCCATTACCAGATGTTTGCCAATGCACTCGAATCCATTCAGCCTAATTTTCCACCGGGTGTTCTGCAGGGTGATCCGCGTTACACAAACCTCTATTTTAATTTTTCATCCGGTAATGATTATCGTGGCCCCTGGAATGAAGGTGCAACCGGCCCAACCGATGAATTAAGCGAAACCTTCCAGTATATCGACGACCCGATACGCTATTCAATGCAGACAAACGGACTGCGGGATCGTGAAATTGAAGGAAGTAACCGCACCGAAAGTGAAACGGAAACGCTGAATCAGAAATTGAGTAAATTACGCAGCCAGGAAGTAAATGAAGCTTCGCCGATGAAAAATATGGATTGGACATCTCCGGGATCTGCCTCCTGATAAAGAGGGGTGACGGCAAGCTTTTTGATTCTTCCGGGAAAATATGTTCGGGCCGGAAAAATGAACCAATATGATTGACATCACCTATTATACCGATCCTCTCTGTTGCTGGAGCTGGGCATTTGAACCCCAATGGCGAAAGTTGTTATATGCCTTTGACGGCCAAATAAAATACCGCTATTGCATGGGAGGTTTGCTGCCCGGATGGAAGCATTATAACGATTCCGTCAATTCAGTGAGTAAGCCCATTCAAATGGGGCCCGTCTGGATGCATGCGAAACAGCTTTCAGGAATGCCCATTCAACACAACATCTGGATTCAAAATCCTCCTGCTTCCTCATATCCCGCCTGTATTGCGGTAAAGTGCGCAGCACTTCAGTCAGCAGCGGCTGAAGAAGCCTATCTAAGGGCAGCACGTGAAGCAGTGATGATTTCATCCGAAAACATCGCCGATAACGATGTGCTTATTCCACTTGCCGCAACTACTGCCGCACAAATTCCCGGTTTTGATGTGGATAGATTTAAGAAAGATCTGAAAGATGAAAACGGTTTCGATTCGTTCCGGAAAGATCTGCAGGAAACAAAATATTATAACATCAACCGTTTTCCAACGCTCGTAGTGAAAGGCGACAAAAATCGAGGGGTAATAATCTCGGGATACCGCCCGTATGATCAGGTAATAGAAGCTATTTCAAAACTTTCGGATCTGAAAAAAACACATGACCCGATTGTGGTGGAAGAATATAAAGCACGATGGAATTCTCTTACAGCAAGGGAGCTGGAAGAAGTGGGTTGAGACCGTTATTAACCGGGCTTAGCGTTTGTGGTCTTCAAACTCGGCCAACGCCCTCTCCAGCTTTTCGATTACCGCCCGGTGTTCATCGATCACTTCCATAATAAATGACTCCTTCAGTTCAACCTGCAGATAATGCAAAGCTTTTTTGATTGCGGATTTTACCAGCTCCTCATTCATGATTTTTCAATTAATGAAAAGGAAGGAGAAAAACTGATGCCAGTTGTCAGGGAAGAAAAACCGTATCTTTTTCCGTAGAAATTCGTTTTAAAGAGTCAACCTTCCTGTTGAGACTGTCGATCCGGTTGATGAGCGTATCATTGATGGACGGATCGGGTGTGTAAATAATGTCAGCGGTGGAATTATCGAGATTTTTAAGGCTCTTTTCCATCCAGTCTGACAAGGTATTCTTCCAGGACAGTCCTTTAATTTTATTGATCCATCCGGCCGGAAATCCTTTATCAGCGAGGTTCATATCGATGGTCCAGGTAATTCCGGCGCCATTGCCCGTATTGGCGAGAACAAAAACATTTTCCGATGGCGCCATATCGTTGAAATTAACCGTCGCCTGCACCCTCGTTGGCGGTTGCGAAGAACGGATGATCATATTGCCGGCTCCAATTTCCGGAACCTTGCTGCTCCATTCCAACGCCGCACCTTCCGATGACACGGGGCCATGCTCCGTAAGATTTATCATCGGATCTTCTTTTATCCAGGCAGCCCATTTGCGCCAGGCATTGGGGTGATTTATCTGGTCGAATACCACTTCCGACCTTGCTTTCAGGATCATGGACTTTTCAAGATGAATCGTTGAGGGCAGAAAATAAACGATCACCAACGCGAGAATAATGATGAGAATTAAAACGGCAATCACTCTTTGCATTATAAATATATTTAAACTCAATTTAAACATTCTTTAAAAACATGCCAAGAATTTAAAAAGCGAAGATGCGGTGGAACGAACGAAAACCGGGAGGGAGGAATATTCTCTGAGTGCAAACCGGCCGCAGAGATCAGCGGACGTTCAGTCCTGTCTATTCAGGCACAAAAAAAGGCGGCCTGTTTTGCAGACCGCCTCTTTATAAATATTTGCTATTGATCAGGCTTCCATCCGGAAAGTATCGAGAAATTTAGTCGTGAAATTTCCCTTCCTGAAATCTTCATTTTGCATCATTTGCAGGTGGAAAGGAATGGTGGTTTTGATGCCTTCAATCACATATTCACTTAAAGCACGATACATGGTATCGATCGCTTCTTCCCTTGTACGGGCTGTGGCAATGAGCTTTCCGATCATGGAATCGTAATAAGGAGGAATCACGTAGCCGGTGTACACGTGGCTGTCAACCCTTACGCCATGTCCGCCCGGGGTATTGAGCGTCGTAATTCTTCCCGGCGAAGGCCTGAAGTCGTTATACGGATCTTCGGCATTGATGCGGCATTCGATGGCATGCATTTGTGGAAGATAATTCTGACCGGAGATCTTCTCTCCCATTGCAATTTTTATCTGTTCCTTTATGAGATCAAAATTGATCACTTCTTCGGTTACGCAATGTTCTACCTGGATACGTGTATTCATTTCCATAAAATAGAAATTGCGATGTTTATCCACGAGAAATTCGATCGTTCCAACACTTTCGTAATCGATTGCACCGGCGGCTTTTATTGCCGCAGCGCCCATCTTCTCACGCAATTCGTGCGTCATGAAAGGCGAAGGAGATTCTTCAATAAGTTTTTGGTGACGGCGTTGAATTGAGCAATCTCTTTCACTCAGATGGCAAACATTGCCGTATTGGTCTCCGGCGATCTGAATTTCAATATGACGCGGCTCTTCCACAAATTTTTCCATATAAATGCCGTCATTCTTAAACGAAGCCGCCGCTTCCGTCTTAGCAGTCGAAAAGGCCTTTTCGATCTCGCTTTCGTTGTTCACCACCCGCATCCCTTTTCCACCGCCGCCGGCAGTGGCCTTCAGGATGATGGGATATCCGATTTCCTTAGCCTGTTTTTTTGCTTCTTCCACACTTTCGAGCAATCCTTCCCCACCCGGCACAACCGGCACCCCGGCTTTAATCATCGTTTCCTTCGCAGTGATCTTATCGCCCATCAGGCTGATCATTTTTGCATTCGGCCCGATGAATTTTATGCCGTGATCGGCACAGATCTGAGAGAAACGCGCATTTTCAGCCAGAAATCCATAACCCGGATGAATCGCATCGGCATTTGTAATTTCGGCCGCAGCCATAATGTGCGGGATATTCAAATAAGATTCACTGCTGGCAGGGGGACCGATACAAACAGCTTCATCAGAAAACTTTACATGCAAACTGTCTTTATCGGCTGTAGAATATACAGCTACGGTTTTAATGCCCATTTCGCGGCAGGTTCGTATTACACGAAGCGCTATTTCACCGCGATTGGCAATCAGTATTTTTTTAAACATTTAAACCTATTTGAATGTTTGCCGGGAAAAAAATTTACGGCTCTACTAAAAATAATGGTTGGTCAAATTCTACCGGACTTGCATCATCCACCAATACTTTCACAATCTTTCCCGATACCTCACTTTCAATTTCATTGAAAAGCTTCATGGCTTCAATAATACAAATCACTTTTCCCGGATTTACTTCGTCACCCACCTCTACAAAGGTTGGTTTATCTGGACTTGATTTACGATAAAACGTTCCGATCATCGGGCTCTTGATGGTAATAAGATTATCCTTCTGCGCACCTGAACCGGCACCGGAAGGTGGAGCAGGGGCAGGAGTTGTTTGAGGAACAGAAGGCTGGGCGGGCGGCATGGCTGCCATCGGAGAGGCGGAGACAGCAGGACCCGTAATATAGGTATCGCCTTTTTCTTCTTTTTGTTTTATTTTGATCCTGAAATCATTTTCCTCAATGGTAATCTCACCAATATTGCTCTTATTAATGATTTTTATCAGTTCCTGAATCTGTTTGAAGTCCATATTTTAGATTTTCATTTTTACTTAAAAACCCGGGAAAATTAGCGTGATCGGCCCGGCAAAATAGTCATTTTTGACCAAAACCAGCAGTTTTTTCTAATTATTACTCTTTCACCCGTTCTACGTATTCGCCGGTTTTGGTATTCACCCTGATCAATTCACCCTCATTCACAAACAGCGGAACGTTTACCGTAGCGCCGGTTTCTACCGTGGCACTTTTTAATGCCCTTGTAGCCGTATCTCCCCTTAAGCCCGGTTCGCAATAGGTAACTTTCATCACGATCTTTTCAGGCAATTCAGCCCCGATCGGCTGATCGGTTTCGGTATTGATCAACACAAAAACCTCGCTGCCTTCTTTTAAAAACCGCGCCGATTCAATGAGGTCTTCCGGCAGTGAGATCTGTTCAAAAGTTTCATTATTCATCACATTAAATCCGGTTTCATCTTTATAGAGAAACTGAAACGCTTTTTTCTCTACCCTGATCGGATAAATCGTTTCGCCGCTGTTCCAGGTTTTTTCGATCGATTTATTGGTATCAACACCCTTCAGTTTTGCCCACACCTTGGCCGCCGCTCTCGCGGTTTTATTCTCCCCAAACTCCACCACGGTGTAGAGG
>JAFAEW010000003.1 GCA_023423835.1 Bacteroidota bacterium
GTTGAACGCTTATGAACGGCTCGTGCTTTTAGCCGACCGGATCGCATTGCCCAATCTAATTAGCCGGGTTAATAAAAATGGTATTACCGCAAGGGAGATGCAGGTGCTGCTAACGGAAAATATCAAAGAAGAGTTTAATCACAACATCACCCAACAGATTTATGTTTCCGCTGACGCCTGGAATGCATTGAAAAACCTGAAAGAGCAAAACCTGTTAATCGTTAATCAATTGGCCAACCTGCTTCCGCCCCAGGCATCGGGATTGGATTTGAATAAAAAGTTACTGGAATACCTGATCAGTGACAAAAAAGGCTCCTTACACGAAGTGGTAAGTGAGATCCTCAGTTATGAAGCTAAAAAGCTGATGTAGGCAAAAAAAGAAAGAATGGACGAAAAAAAGTTTACCGACAGCGGAATAGAAGTCAAACCGGTTTATTATTATCCGGATGAATATCATCAGGCTTCACCGAAGCAGGAAGAAAAGCCCGGAGAGTTTCCGTTTACAAGAGGTGTTCAGAAAGATATGTACCGCGGAAAACTGTGGACGATGCGCCAATATGCCGGATTTTCCACTGCGGAGGAAAGTAATAAACGATACCACTATCTCCTGCGCCAAGGCGTTAGCGGTCTGAGCGTGGCATTTGATCTTCCCACGCAGATAGGTTACGACAGTGATCATCCGCTGGCGGAAGGCGAAGTGGGAAAGGTGGGGGTGGCCATTGATTCGCTACAGGATATGGAAAGACTGTTTGAAGGCATCGACCTGCAGCAGGTTTCTACTTCGATGACCATAAATGCTACCGGATTTATTCTACTGGCGTTGTATGTTGCATTGGCTAAAAAACAAGGCGCAGATTTGAAAAAGATCAGTGGAACAATTCAGAATGATATTTTGAAAGAATACGCGGCAAGGGGCACTTATATTTATCCGCCCCAGGCTTCCATGCGCATCGTTACCGATATTTTTGAATGGTGCAGCCACGAACTTCCAAAATGGAACACAATCTCAATTTCCGGTTACCATATTCGTGAAGCGGGAAGCACCGCCGTTCAGGAAGTGGCTTTTACGCTGGCCAATGGTAAAGCTTATGTTAAAGCAGCCTTAGACAAAGGATTGGATATCAATATTTTCGGAAAAAGGCTTTCATTTTTCTTTAATGCGCACAACAACCTCTTTGAGGAAGTTGCAAAGTTTCGGGCTGCCAGGAGGATGTGGGCCAAAATCATGAAGGAACTCGGCGCAACCGATCAGAAAGCGCTGATGTTGCGCTTTCATACACAGACGGGCGGAAGTACCCTCACAGCGCAACAACCTTTGAATAATATCAGTCGCGTAACCGTGCAAACGCTTTCTGCGGTTTTGGGCGGAACCCAAAGTCTCCACACAAACGGATACGATGAAGCATTAAACCTGCCCACCGAAGAGGCTGCAAGGATTGCGCTGCGCACCCAACAGATCGTTGCCTTCGAAAGTGGGGTTCCCGAAACCGTTGACCCGCTCGCCGGGAGCTATTTTGTCGAAAATCTTACGGATGAGATCGAATCAAAGGCGTTTGATCTGATAGAAAAAATTGACGCAATGGGAGGAAGTGTGAAAGCAATCGAGGAAGGATTTATCCAAAATGAGATTGCGGCAAGCGCATACCAATACCAGAAGGAGATCGAATCAGGAGAAAAAATAATTGTAGGTGTCAATAAGTTTGAAATGGAAGAGGCTGCGAAAATTGCCTCCTTCAAGATAGATGACAGTATTCGCGAACTGCAATCCGAACGACTGAAAGTGTTGCGTAAAAGCCGGTCCCCGGAAAAGGTGGAAGCCGCGCTGGCTGCAATAAAAACTACCGCCTCGGATGGCGGAAATTTAATGCCGCCGGTAATTGAAGCGATTGAAAATTATTGTACTTTAGGTGAAATTTCCGACGCTTTGCGGGAAATTTTCGGGGAGTATAAGTAATTCGATAACTATTTGAATTCCAATTAAATTAGCGAGGGCGATTCCTGTTTATTTCCAAATGATTTCTCCACAAACCATACAGCAGATTACCGGAAGAATCGACATCATTGATGTGGTGGGAGAATTTGTGAAACTGAAAAAACGCGGTTCCAATTACCTGGGATTATGTCCGTTTCACAATGAAAAAACGCCTTCATTTACGGTTTCACCGGCCAAGGAAATCTATAAATGTTTCGGCTGCGGAAAAAGCGGAAATACCATCACCTTTCTGATGGAACATGAGAAGCTGAGCTATGTGGAAGCATTAAAATGGCTGGCGCAGCGTTATCAGGTTGAAATTGAGGAAAGCTTTCAATCTGAGGAAATCCGTCAACAGCACATGGTTTCGGACAGTCTGTATATCCTCAACGCTTTCGCCCAGAAATTCTTCAGTTCAGCCTTATTCGAAACGGAAGCGGGAAAGGATATCGCCTTAACCTATCTTGAGGAGCGGGGATTTGAGCAGGCAACGATCGAAAAATTTCAGTTGGGATACGATCCCGAAAGCGGCAATGCGTTTTCGAAAGAGGCCTTGTCAAACCAGTATTCGAAATCACTGCTTTTGAAATCCGGCTTGTCGGTGGAGCGGAATGAGCAACTTGTGGACAATTACAGGGGACGAATCATTTTTCCCATTCACAATAATTCCGGAAAAATTCTCGGCTTTGGTGCGAGGATGATCGGAAATGCGCAAAAAGGTCCGAAGTACATCAACACACCAGAAAATGAAGTTTATTCAAAAAGTAAAATCCTGTACGGACTGTATTTCGCAAGGCAGCCGATTGATAAGGCGGATGAATGCCTGCTCGTGGAAGGATATACCGATGTTATTTCATTGCACCAGGCCGGAATTGAAAATGTGGTAGCCAGTGGCGGCACTTCCTTAACTGTTGAGCAATTGCGGCTGATCAGGAAATATACCAATAACCTTACAATCATTTATGATGGCGACAGTGCCGGCGTGCATGCGGCCTTGAGAGGACTTGATCTTGCACTCGAAGAAAGGTTGAATGTACAACTCGTTTTAATTCCCGACAATGAAGATCCTGACAGTTATGTTAAGAAGCTGGGGATGAATGAGTTTAAAAGGTTTATTGAAGAAAATAAGAAAGATTTTATTTTCTTTCAGCTTGATATTTTGTTGAAAGATTCGGCGGGAAACGTTCAGGCTAAAAATGATGCGGTCAACAAAATGGCTGAAACGATCAGCCGGATTAATAAGGTAGAAGATTTTACAAAGCAGCAGGAATACATCCGGAAAACCGCTCAGATATTAAAAGTGGATGAAGGCGGATTTACCCAGCTGGTAAACAACTACATCCGTGAAAAACTGGCAAAGGAAGACAGGAAAAACGCGGCGGACGGAGAATTGTATCAAAAGGTGTTTAATGAGATTGATGAAAATAAAAGCAACAATGGCATTCAGTTGTTGATTGAAGATGAATTTCAGGAACGGGAAGTTGTAAAACGCCTGATCGAATACGGCAATGAGGTGTTACCCGATCAGCAATATGTGTCGGATGCGATTTTAGAGGTTTTGGATGAATTTCACCTGCAAAATGAAAAACTGGAAAAAATCGTTGAATCCTACCAGAAATTACAGACCGGTAAAAAGATCGACAGCCTTACTTTTCTTTACAGCAACGATCCTGAAATGAATGCCTTTGTAGCGGGATTATTGCATTTTCCCTACGACTTGCATGATTGGGGTAGAAGAATGGAAGGCTATCATATTAAATTAGATAAGGATTTGGCAGTGGTCATCCGGTCGGCTTTGAATTTGTACAAATTGCGAAAGATCAAACGGATGTATCTTGAGTTGGAGCAGGAACTGGAAAATGAACAACAGGAGGAAAAATACATCAGTATTATTCGCATCTATGAGGATCTGAAAAAAATTGAACGAACCATTGCAGAGGAAATGCATGCGGTTTACCTGAAATAGCCTGAGGAAATTCACTTATCCTGCCGATGGTACAATTTTCTTTATCATACCTTTGAGCTGAACTTTTTTTTATGCGTGAATTATCGGTTGTCATAACGGTGATGAATGAAGAGGACAATATCCAGCCCCTGATCAGTGAAATCCGGTCGGCCTTATCCGGAATTGATTACGAAGTTGTCTTTGTGGATGATGGATCTATGGATGCCACACGCAAGCGGATTAAGGAGATGATTGATGACCGGATAATGCTGGTTGAACTCCGGAAAAATTACGGACAAAGTACCGCGATGGCGGCCGGAATTGATTTTTCCACCGGCAGGTATGTTGCGCTGCTTGATGGCGATCTGCAAAACGATCCCTCTGACATTCCGATGATGCTCGAATTGTTGAAAGCCGGCGATTGGGACGTGGTAGCCGGTAATCGCAAAAACCGTAAAGACGGCATGTTTCTCCGAAAAATCCCAAGTAAGATTGCCAATGCGCTCATCAGAAGAATGACCAAGGTTTACATCCAGGATTACGGCTGTACCCTGAAGGTTTTTAAACGTGAAATTGCCGAAGAGCTCGGATTGTATGGCGAACTGCACCGGTTTATTCCCGTGTTGGCGAGCATGCAAGGTGCCCGTATTACACAGGTGGATGTAAAGCACCATCCGCGAAAATTTGGGCAATCCAAATATGGGCTGGGCCGAACCTTCCGGGTAATGAGCGACCTCGTTTTAATGGTCTTTTTCAGGAGATATAGTCAAAAGCCAATGCACCTTTTCGGAACAATGGGATTCATCAGCCTGTTCCTCGGGTTACTCATAAATCTCTATCTTCTGATCCTGAAAATTATGGGACAGGATATTTGGGGAAAGCCCATCCTGATTCTCGGTATGATCTTGTTACTGGGCGGTATTCAGCTGATTACGATTGGTATTTTAGCTGAAGTAAATATGAGAACTTATTATGAATCAACTGATAAGAAGACTTACCAGGTGAGGAAGATTTTTAATGAAAATGTTTTAAAGCAAGGCGCATCTTCTGCCGGACTGCCACACATTCCACCGAAAATAAGCTATAGATGAAGCGGAGATTTTCGATCCCTTCCTGGTTGAAGCTATTGTTGAAACTGGTTCTCACCGCTCTTTGTTTCTGGTATATCAGCAAAAAAATTGATTGGTCCGAAAGTTTTAAAACGATTGCAAAGACGAATTTCGGATGGCTGATTACTTCACTCATATTTTTTTCTGCGTCTAAATTTATTGCCGCTTTCCGGCTGAACATTTATTTTAAGAACATTCAACTAATCCTGAAAGAGAAAAATAACCTCAGACTCTACTGGCTGGGCATGTTTTACAATCTCTTTCTGCCCGGCGGAATCGGAGGCGATGCCTACAAGGTTGTGCTGCTCAATAAACGGTTTCCGCAAAATGTGAAACTGTTGTCCGGAGCCGTCTTTCTGGACAGAATAAGCGGCATTGCCGGCCTTGGCGTTTTAGGTGCCATCTATTTTGCTATCGTTTTTGGACTTCAGGCTGTTCCGGTTTTGGTACTAATTTCTGTGATTCCTGCCTTTCTTATCTACTACTGGATCGTGAAAAAGTATTTTCCCTCTTTTCTCGCAGGATTTTATCCGGCGTTTTGGATGGGGTTGGCCGTGCAGTTTTTGCAGGTGATTGCCGTTTACTGTTTGCTTGAAGGATTGTATCTGAATGAACATTACAGTGAATACATTCTCATTTTTCTCGTGTCGTCGATCGTTGCCGTTCTTCCCTTTACGATTGGAGGACTGGGAGCACGCGAGCTTGTTTTTCTCTGGGGAAGTACCGAATTCGCCCTCAACAAAAGTGAAAGTATTGCCATTAGTCTCCTGTTTTATCTGATGAACCTGGTAGTCTCATTTATCGGCATCCTCTGGGTATTCCGCGATCCGCTGGCGGATGAGGAAACCCTATCGCCAAAATAGAAATGGGCGCTGCGCGTAACCAGTTACACCTTTTTCCTTCTTAGAATTTGCACCTTTTCGACTGCCTGCACAAATAGATCTTACGCTGACCGGTCGTTTTTTTTCAGGTAAGTAGTTATAAATCAATCGGATGTAAATCTGGCATTTTATTTGAAAACTAATGCCCGAAACAAAAGATTATTTTATGAAGAAGTTAGTTTTAGGGTTATCGGTTTTATTTATGACAGGCCAGTTATTCGCTCAAACAACTACTACAGACATTACGCCCCGCAATTCCTGGTTAAAGGCGGGAGTTACAGCTGGCCTTCCCGTTGGTGATCTCTCCGATGTCAGCAATTTCGTTTTGGGTGTCGATTTAAAAGGACAGGTAATGGAAACAAAAAACTTCGGGTTTGGTATTGCCACCGGTTATGATCATTATTTTTCCAAAGATAATTTCAAAGATTTTGGAACCATTCCATTGGGAATTTTTGGTCGCTATTATCCGCAAAATAACGGATTCTTTGCAGGAACCGATTTGGGATACAGCTTTGTAACCGGATTAGAGGATGCAAATGGCGGACTTTATATCAAACCACAGATCGGATACCACAATTACAACTGGAACTTTTTCGGTTATTACAACAACATTTTCCGGAATAAAGACGATGGCGGCAATATGGGGCACGCGGGTATTGGAGTTACCTATAACATTCGCTTCAATAAAACCAAATAATGATTTGAAGTCATAAGAATAGGAAGACAAGAACGAGGCTGTATCGAAAGTAATTTTGGTATAGCCTTTTTTGCTTTCGCTCTGAGTAAGATGGAAGTTGCTTTTTAGAAATTTTTTGAGAGGTGATTGGTGTATTTAGGGCTTTTGAATAAAAGGGACGC
>JAFAEW010000019.1 GCA_023423835.1 Bacteroidota bacterium
CATTTGCCTTCGTTTTACATTTCAGAATACTTTTTTGACCACGTGCGGATTGAAAAAATGATTTTCGACGGAATCCGTCCCCCGGAAAATGGCTACCTGAAACCTAATCCTGACTTACCGGGACTGGGATTGATTTTTAAAGAAAAGGACGCAGAAAAATATAAAATTTAAACGAGAAGATTATGTTACCCGACAACACCAACACCTCCAATCTGAAGCAAAGTAAACAAAACCAGCAACAAACCGATGTAGGAAAATTATACGGACAAAAACCCGACAAGGATATGGGTGATTGGAATAATGACACACGATTCAAAACGCGGTTGTCTGAAAAAGTGGACGTTGAAAAGCTGGAAAAGGAATTAAAGGCGGCAGTGGAGGGCGAAGTACGATTTGACCCAGGAAGCAGGGCGCTCTATTCAACCGATGCATCCAATTACCGGCAGATTCCGATTGGGGTGGTGCTTCCAAAATCGGAACAGGATGTTATTAACACGGTTGAACTCTGTAACAAATACCATGCACCGGTACTGTCGAGGGGCGGCGGAACCAGTCTCGCCGGGCAATCCTGCAACGTGGCTGTTATGATGGACATGTCGAAATATTATAACAAAATTCTTGAAATCGATAAGGAAAACAAGCTCGTTTCCGTTCAACCGGGAATTGTACTGGATGAAATGCGCCATACCACGAGAGATAAGGTGGGTTTGACCTTTGGTCCCGATCCTGCCACTCATGACCATTGTACGCTTGGAGGAATGCTTGGAAATAATTCCTGCGGTATTCACAGTGTAATGGCCGCATTCAAAGGAAATGGCGCACGTACGTCTGACAATACCGAATCACTTACCATTCTCACCTATGACGGATTGAAACTGAAGGTGGGCGCAACTTCAGAGGAAGAGCTGGAAAAGATCATCCGGGATGGCGGAAAAAAGGGAGAACTTTATCGGAAGCTGCGTGATTTTCGTAATAAGTACGCAGATATGATCCGGAAGCGATTTCCAAATATTCCGCGGCGCGTTTCAGGCTACAACCTTACCGCGCTTCTTCCCGAAAACGGGTTTAATGTTGCCCGGGCGCTGGTAGGATCCGAAAGTACGCTGGTTACCATTCTCGAAGCAGAATTGAACCTGCTCGAAGAACCCAAAGCGAGATCGCTATTGGTTTTGGGATACAAAAGTCTGCCGGATGCCGGATATGCCGTTCCCCATGTTATGAAATTTAAGCCGATCGGCCTCGAGGGAATGGACGACATGCTCCTGGATTTTATGCGAAGGAAGGGGTTGAACCTCAAAGACCTTCCATTGTTGCCGGACGGAAAAGCATGGCTGCTTGTGGAATTTGGCGGCGAAAACAAAGAGGATTCCGACAACCAGGCAAAGGCATTGATGGAAGATCTCAAAAAGCAGAAAGATCATCCGAATATGAGTTTGTTTGATGACCCGAAACAGGAAAAGATGCTTTGGGAAATTCGCGAATCGGGCCTCGGTGCCACTGCCTGGGTGCCCGGCGAACCGAATGGCGGACCGGGTTGGGAAGACAGTGCCGTTCCTCCCGACAAAGTGGGAGACTATGTGAAAGACTTGCGCAATCTGTTTACGAAATACAAATTGTATCCCTCTATCTATGGTCATTTCGGACAGGGCTGCATCCATTGTCGCGTTGGTTTTGATTTTTTGACAGCAGAAGGGATCGAAGCCTATAAAAAATTCACAATAGAAGCCTCTCATCTCGTAGTAAAATACGGAGGCAGTATTTCGGGTGAACATGGCGATGGCCAGGCAAGAGCCGATTTGCTGGAAATCATGTATGGCCCGCAACTCGTGCAGGCATTTAAAGAATTTAAATCAATCTGGGATCCGCAATGGATGATGAATCCGGGAAAAATAGTGGATAGTTACGGACAAACGAATGATCTGCGGCTTGGCGTTACCTACAACCCTCCGGTTTTAAAAACGCATTTTAAATTTCCGGCAGAAAACTTCTCCTTTGCCCGTGCCTCTAATCTCTGTGTGGGTGTGGGAGAATGCAGAAGACATGGAGGCGGAACGATGTGCCCGAGCTATATGGTTACACGGGAAGAAAAACACAGCACAAGAGGCAGATCGAGAATGTTGTTTGAAATGATGCAGGGCGACATCATCAAAGGATTATGGAGAAGTAAGGAAGTAAAAGAATCGCTGGATCTTTGTCTCGCTTGCAAAGGATGCAAGCATGACTGTCCGGTCTACGTGGATATGGCCACCTATAAATCTGAGTTTCTTTCGCATTATTATGAAGGAAGGCTTCGACCAAGAACGGCCTACGCCTTCGGATATGTTTTTCGATGGTCTAAAATTGCATCCCTTTTTCCGGGAATCGCAAACTTCTTTATGCATGCTCCTATTCTGAAAAACATTACAAAGGAAATCATGGGAGTTTCTCAGAAAAGAGAAATGCCAAAACTGGCGGACATAAATTTCAGAGATTGGTTTCATCGATCCAAAAACAAAAAGAAAAGTCAAAGAAAAGTGATCCTTTGGACAGACACCTTCAACAATTATTATTTACCGCAAACATTGGTTGCAGGTAAAAATGTACTGGAAGCGGCAGGATTTGAAGTGATCATCACCAAACGAAATTTATGCTGCGGTAGACCCCTTTACGATTTCGGATTTCTCAATAAGGCAAAACGCATGTTGACGGATATCA
This sequence comes from Bacteroidota bacterium, assembly GCA_023423835.1. GTDB lineage: Bacteria > Bacteroidota > Bacteroidia > Chitinophagales > Chitinophagaceae > JAFAEW01. Next base: position 2,695 of record JAFAEW010000019.1, read on the forward strand.
TGGCTTCCATGGAGAAAGAAATTACAGAAGGCGTTCCGATTGTAGGAATGGAGCCGAGCTGCATCGCAGTCTTCAGAGATGAATTGACGAATCTTTTTCCGGCAAATGCACAGGCTAACCGGTTATCAAAACAGGTGTTCACACTGGCGGAATTTCTAGAGAAAGAAGCACCTGATTTCAAGATTCCTAAGATGCAGCAGGACGCGGTAGTACACGGCCACTGTCATCATAAATCAATTATGAAGATGGATTGCGATGAAGAGGTGTTAAACAAAACCGGTTTGAAATATAAGATTCTTGACTCAGGTTGTTGCGGAATGGCCGGATATTTCGGCTACGAAAAAGGCGATCATTACAAGGTTTCCATTGGCGCCGGAGAACGGGTTTTACTGCCGGCAGTAAGGTCAGCAGAAAAATCGGCTTTGATTGTAACGGACGGATTTAGCTGTCGCGAACAAATAGCGCAGGAAACCAACCGGCGGGCGCTGCACCTTGCCGAGGTGCTCGATCTGGGCTTAAAGCAGGAGAATGGAGATGCAAAGCAGGATTTTCCCGAAAGAGATTATCTCCGTAAGACGAAACTTAAAGATCCGGACAATGGAAAATACAGGCTTGCTTTCGGAGCAGGTCTCATCGCCGCATTTGCAGCAATCTATTTTTCCAGGGGAAAATAATCTTATTCTGCCGGCAGAAAAGTAACAGCTTCCGGCTCAAATTTTCCGGAAACTGCTTCTGCCATAACGCGCTATTTAAACATCCATGAAGCGAGATCTGCATCATGATCGTAAATGTCGCGTCTGAAGTTTAATTGATTGTTGTCGTCCACCCAGGCAGTGAAATAAGTTATGAATACGGGAACCTTGTCTTTCAACGCAACGTGTGTCGGTTCCATCTTATTCATTGCGGCTTCAATTTTTTCGCGTGTCCAGTCCGGCTGATCCTGCAATAAAAATTCAGCCATCTTAACCGGGTCACTTAACCGGATACAACCATGGCTATAAGCGCGGTTGTCCTTATTAAAAAGATATTTTGCATTCGTATCATGAAAATAGATATCGAAGCTGTTTGGAAATAAAAACTTCACTCTTCCCAGTGAATTCCAGGGCCCCGGAATCTGACGAACTTCAGGAATGCCACCGGCATCTCCCGTTTCTTCCATGTGATGCTCGGCCAGATAATTAGGATTCTTTTCGATGCCGGGCAAAACCTCATTCTTCACAATAGAACGCGGAATATTCCAATACGGACTGAAAACAATCTCATTGAGATTTCCTGTGAATATCGTGGTTCCATGTCCTTCCTTTCCTACCACCACATCCATATCAAAGATCTCTTTGCCGTTGTCGGTGACGTGTAGTTTAAATTCAGGAATATTTACAATAATGAGTTTTCCTTTTGGTTCGGTCGGCATCCATCTCTGCCGGTCGAGATTAATGATGATCTGTTCAATCCTTTTGTTTACCGGCACATTCATCTCCTTAATAAGCGATTCTGTTACCAGTCCGTCGGGTGTCAGTCCCAACATGGTCTGAAATGACTTGACGCCATTTTCCAGGGTATCATTGAAAAGCGTTGAGGTATCGCCCGCCGGCATTTGCCCGGTAATCGATAATCTCTTTTTGATCACGGGAATCGCTGCATTTGATACACCCTTCTTAAGCGTTTTTGAAACGCTGTCGATCATCGGCCATCCACCTTTTTTGGAAATATCAACGTATTGTTTCAATTGCTGTTTCAGCAATGTATAAGGTTGATTTGAAGCCTCAAGTTCGCCATCGGTTTTCAATAATGAATCGGCAACATAAAACAGATCCTGCTTTTTTATGGGGATGAAATGAGCAAGCTGTTTTTTATTTATCGTGCCCTCTTCATAGCTGTCATTCATATAATGCAAATAGCGTAAAGTAAGCTTCAACTCCGTCTTTACCGCGTCTGCATCGTCTTCTGAAATCTTTACAGAATCGTCTTCCATGAGATCATCCATTTCGGATTTCAGTTTTTTGTCGTTTGACAGACTATCTTTTTTCCCGATGGAATTGTATTGATGAAGGTTCCAAAATGCAAGCGCCTGTTGCGTTAGTCCTTTACTGTTAAACCAGGCAAATTCATAATTGCGATTATTGTAGAAGCTACGGAAATGGTTGGCTATACTGTCATTTAAATTTTCATCTGCCAAAAATTTCTCCATCTTCATACTATCCAGAAACAGATCAGAATACGAATTGGATTTGTTGATACTATAATCTCTCTGGCTAACTTTTTTTTCGTCTTCCTTTTGGGTACAGGAAACATATAGGATTCCACAAATGAGGATAAAAACGGATATTTTTTTCATGTTGTGGAATTTTGCAAATGATATGCCTTTTTATTTCCAAGAGATCACAACAGCCGTTTTAAGAACAACCGTTTGAAGGAGACCGTCAGTTATTAAATAAGCGTGCTTAGTATATCATTTAATTCCATCTCAGTTTTTACATACACCTCGCGAACTTTGCTTCCGAGGTTTGGACCTACAATGCCCGCGGCTTCGAGCTGATCCATCAACCTTCCCGCCCGGTTGTAACCAAGCTTCATTCGCCGTTGTATCAAAGACGTACTTCCCGATTGGCTTTGCACGATGAGTCGTGCAGCTTCTTCAAACAATTTATCGCGATCGGTGAGGTCAACATCTTTGCCTTCCAGATCTTTATCGTCCACAAATTCAGGCAACATAAAGGCATCAGGATAACCCTGTTGGTCGCTGATAAAATTACAAACTCTCTCGACTTCCGGAGTATCCACAAATGCGCACTGCAACCGCGTAATCTCTCCGTTGTAACTCACGAGCATATCGCCTTTTCCAATAAGTTGTTCAGCCCCACCTGCATCCATAATGGTGCGACTATCGATTTTTGAGGAAACCTTAAACGCTACCCGTGCCGGAAAATTGGCTTTAATGGTACCGGTAATAATGTTTACCGACGGTCTTTGGGTAGCGATAATCAGGTGAATACCTACCGCTCTTGCCAGCTGCGCAAGCCGGCCGATCGGCATTTCAATTTCTTTTCCTGCCGTCATAATCAGATCCGCAAATTCATCAATCACCAATACGATGAAAGGCAGGTACTGGTGGCCTTTTTCCGGGTTCAACCGGCGCTTTATAAACTTGTCGTTGTATTCCTTAATATTTCTGCAACCCGCCTCTTTCAGCAGATCGTAGCGGTTGTCCATTTCAATACAAAGTGCATTAAGGGTATAAACAACCTTCTTTGTGTCTGTAATGATCGATTCATCTTCGCCCGGCAACTTCGCGAGGAAATGCTTTTCAATTACCGTATAAAGACTCAGCTCCACTTTTTTGGGATCAACCAATACAAGCTTCAACTGCGAAGGATGCTTTTTATATAATAGCGAAACCAATAGAGTGTTGATCCCAACGGACTTTCCCTGTCCGGTGGCTCCGGCCATCAGCAGATGCGGCATGCTTGCCAAGTCAACGATGAAGTTTTCGTTATCAATTTTTTTTCCGATGGCAATCGGCAAAGCGAAATTGTTGTTCTGAAACTTTTCAGATGCGAGCAAAGTTTTCATACTAACGATACTCTTTCGCACATTCGGCACCTCGATGCCTATTGTACCCTTTCCAGGAATCGGGGCGATGATGCGGATGCCCAGTGCTGCCAGACTGAGTGCAATATCGTCCTCAAGATTTTTGATACGGCTGATTCTTACTCCCGGCGCCGGCACGATCTCGTAAAGCGTTACCGTGGGTCCGATGGTAGCAGAAATGCGCTGAATATGGATGTCATAATTTTTTAAGGTTGAAATAATCTGTTCCTTATTGCTTTCAAGCTCGGCCGGATCATGTACGATCTTTTCACTTCCGTGGGTTTCCAGCAGATCGAGCGAGGGATAATGATAATTTCTCAGATCGAGTGTGGGCTCATAATCCTTCAGAACGGTTTTTTTGGGCAGCGGCGCTTCTTCCTCATTTCCTTCCTGGCTGCCTTTGTTAATCTCAAGCGAAACCGGTTCGTTTTGACTATCAGGCCTGATTCGTTGTTTTTTTAATTCACCATTCGAAACCTCCTCCTCCTTTACGAGCAAGGGGTCTTCGTTGTCCATATTCAATGCTACGGAACTGGCATAATTATCATCCTCCTTTTCGAGGATTTCCAGCTCGGGAACAGACGTTTCCTCAACCTTCGGTATGATGACAACCACATTATTGTTGTTGGACTTCAACTTATTGGGAGATGGCTCATCCGGTTTTTCGTGCAGATCAAACTGCATTTCTTCCTCCGTCGTTTCTCCAACGTTCATGTAAGTTGAATCAGCGGCAGAAACAGGCCTGATCTTTCTTTCAGGAAGTTGGAATCGGGGATTAAATCTCCAGATAATATAGCTGAGTAATAAGGCAGCAAGTAAGGCTCCGGTTCCTACATTTCCCAACCATTTTACCAGCCAGGATTCCAATAGTTCGCCGGTGGCACCTCCATATGAAAAGGGGGATTCACTAAAGAAAAATGCGAATGCAACGCTTAATACCGGCAGTCCGACAATGAGATAACGAAGATTTCTGGCAAGGCTGAATATCTTTTTTTCAAACAACAAATTAACGCCCAGCACAAAGAAGAATGTGCAAATCAGAAAGCTTGCTACACCAAAACCATTATAAATAAAATTGTGTGATGTATAAGCACCAAGAATCCCCAGCAGGTTTTTCACCTTTACATCCTCAGTAGAAAAGATGGATGCCCCAAATTTAAAAACCTTATCCTGATCCTCCTTCCAGGTAAAGCAATAAGAAGTAAACGCAATGAAAAGAAAAACAGCAACCAGCAAACAAAACGCTCCTGCAATTTTTTGTGTACGTTCATCTTTCACCACTTCTTTTACCTTGATCTGTTCTGATTTCTCAGCTTTCAGCTTACCGGGATCAGGTTTTTGAGATGCCTTCTTTTTTAGTTTATTCGCCATAATCTTTCCTCATCAAATATAACGGATTAGAACATCCTATTCTTATGCCGTGCAATTTCAATAAAATTTTCCAAAATGCTTTTATTGAAAGCGAAAAGAGCGATTTGGGTTAAAAAAATCTTTAACAGAAGATTCAATCTATAAATGCAATTAATATTCCGTTTAAAACCAATTAAAATGCCTTTTAAGGATAAACAGCATAGAGCGGAGACCCTAATTT
>JAFAEW010000052.1 GCA_023423835.1 Bacteroidota bacterium
GAGGTATGTCAACCTTGATCTTAGCAGTCGCGAACCGTTGAACCAACGGTTTCGTATTAAAACAGGGAGATTATATTATGGCCAAACAAAAAAGTAAGACAGAACCGCCGCAAACACAGCCGAAACCGGGATCAGAAGAGCATATGCGACCTGAACCGGTTTCAGAAAAAAAAGATCAGCCGTCTTGCGGCAAACTGAAAGGAAAGGTTGCACTGATAACAGGTGCCGACAGCGGGATCGGTAAGGCGGTAGCCCTTTTATTTGCGAAAGAAGGAGCTGATGTGGCAATCGTTTACCTCAAGGAAGATGAGGACGCAAACGATACAAAAAACCGGATCGTTAACACTTATCAACGGAAATGCCTGCTCATAAAGGGCGATCTTTCCAAAGAAGATTTTTGCAAATCTGCAGTTCAGCAAATGGTTGATGAATACGGAAGAATTGATATCCTGATAAATAATGCGGGCACACAGTACGAAGCAAAAGGGTTGGAAGATATTACAACCGAAAACATGCTGAAAACATTTGAAACAAATGTTTTTTCCATGTTTTGGGTAACAAAGTCCGCACTTCCCCACATGCAGAAAGGATCCACGATTGTGAACACGACCTCGATAACCGCCTATCGCGGAAGTCCTGAACTAATTGACTATTCCGCTACAAAAGGTGCAATTCTCGCTTTTACCCGAAGCCTGTCCATCAACCTCGAAAAAAAAGGTATCCGGGTGAATGGTGTAGCACCGGGACCTATCTGGACCCCACTGATTCCATCTTCATTTGACGAAAAGAAAGTGAGTGAATTTGGAAGTGATTCTCCAATGGGACGACCGGGACAGCCGGCGGAAGTAGCTCCTTGCTATTTGTTTCTGGCAAGTGAAGATTCGTCCTACATGTCAGGGCAGGTAATGCATCCTAATGGTGGAACGGTCGTAAACGGATAGCTTTTTGATTTAAGCGATCTTACTTACCTCCTGTTCCCTTTTGATCTTTCGGATCTGCTCTTCCGTAGCGAGCAAAATTTCTTCAAAATGTGGCCGGGTAAGCCAATCGATGTAAGTGTGGAGTCTGGTATTTAAGGGTTGCCACCTGTCAGGTTCCCCATTCATACTCACAATGATACTTGGCGTTTCCACAGCTGCAGCAATATGAGAAACACCGGTGCAGTTGGCGATCAATAAAGCGGCATTTTTTATCAACATCGCCACGCCTCCGAGACTGGTTTGTCCGGTGAGATCAATGGGAACATGCCGCATACATTTTTTCACCTCCTTCGAAATTTCTGCCTCCGATGCTACGCCGGTAATGATTACACTCAGTCCCTGCTCTACACAATGGTCGGCCAGGGCCGCGAAAAAAGCAGGATTCCATTGCCGTTTAGCATCTCTTGATCCGGGATGCAGACACACATATTGCTTATCGGATACAGGTAGCATGAGCCTGTTGATTTCCTCCTCATCTTCGCCCGTAATTGGAAATTCAATCTTTCGCGAACAAGCTGTAATCCCGAGATGTTTCATCAGCCGCAGGTGCCGGTCGATCTCATTGAGTTTGTCCGGATAATCGATAAACAAATCTCCCAACATTTTTTTGTCGGGCGTTTGAAATCCGGCCAGTTGTTTAGGATGCAACTGAATCAGCATCTCATTGACAATGCTGCCATTGCCCTGCATCTGCAATATCAGATCGAAGTTTTCCGCTTCCACCTCCTCCTTAAATGAAATCCATTCTTCCGCAATAAATGGTTGCTCCGGCAATCCGGGATATCCCGGAAAAGGTATGAAACGGTCGAAATATTGGTTATATCGTTCAACAAATGAGGCTGACCACGGCAGTCCTATTAAAGTTATTTCCGCGTCGGGGAATGCCCTTCTGAGACTTTTAAATGCCGGAACCGAACACAGCAGATCTCCGAGCTGTAATGCCCGGAATACAGCAATTTTCCCCGGTTTGCGTAAACCATTTGTCATACGTATAGCTTTTTAAACTTCAAAATTCCCCACCAGGTCCAGAACAAGGACGCAAAGGGAATGATGAAGGAGGTAACAATTATTTCAGAAACATGTTTCAAAGATTGTGAAGTACCTTTCAGTCGTTTTACAATAAACCAACTTATCCACGCCAGCCATATAAAAAAAACGATGGTCATCAATTGGTAATGTTGATAAAAACATGCCATTATTAAAATCACAGACAACAACAGATAAACATAATAATACCAGGCAGGTCCACGGGTTATCTTTTGTTTGAAAAGTTCGGGATCTCGCTTATAGAGCAAAACATTGAACATCGTTTTTCGCTGTTCCCTGATGCTGATGCCCCAGGGCGCTCTTCGTACCGGATGTACAACTGTTACGTTCTGCATTCTTATTACCGGAATGTTATGACGAATAAGGGCAAACTCCAATGCGCTGTCTTCCCTCCATGCCATTGTGAATTGTTCATCAAAACCATTCACCTTTTTGAGCGCTTCTTTTGTGCAGGCGCAATTTGCGGTAACAAAAACATCTCCGGCCAGCAAGGAAGTATTCTTTTCAAAATCGGTCGGCTTTTCCTTTATCGGAACCGACATTTTTGCTGTAAAGGCCACTAAAGCCAACCGGTGATTTTGCCACGCATTCTTATAGGTTGAAATATAATCCGGCAACGGCAAACAATCATCATCGGTAAACAGAATCAGTTCGCCGTTTGCATTTTTCCAGCCCAGGTTTCTTGCTGCTGCGGGACCTTTTTTCTTCTCCAGTTCCAGGTATCTTATCAGTGGAATTCCGTTGTTTTCCTTGTTGAATTTTTTTATCATTTCCCTGCAGGACGAATCAGGACCATCAGATACAACTAATACTTCAAAACCCTCAGCAGGATAGTGCTGCTTCCGGAATTGCATCAAACATTTTTTCAACAGTCCGGTTCTACGATAAGTTGGGATTACGACAGAAACATCGACGGCCATCAATTACTTTTTTAGAGAGAATAAAAAAGAGTGTACCATTTTTATTGAAATAAATTTCGGACTTACCGATCAGGCTTGTGAAGCGAAAGCCACGACAGTCGTGGATTGCAAAATATTAGCGTAAAACAAATCTATTTGTGAATTTTTTTCTACACTTCTTCTCCAACTTCTGAAATAGCCCACTTTTAGCGGCTCCAAACGAAAGGCATTATATTTTCTTCTCTTAGAATAACCAACAAAGATTTCGATGAAAAAAAGAATTGCATTTATTAGTGAACACGCATCGCCTTTAGCAATTTTGGGTGGAGTTGACAGTGGCGGTCAAAACGTATATGTTGCAGAAGTAGCAAAAAAGTTGATTCAAAAAGGTTATGAAATAGATATTTTTACCAGAAAAGAAAATATTGAAACAGAGCAAATAGTAAACTGGGAAAAAGGGATCCGCGTAATCCATATAGAAGCCGGCCCTCAAAAAGTGATTCCAAAGGAGCAAATCCTTCAATACATGGATGAATTCAGCCGCAATATGCTCTTCTTCATTAAAACGAACAAGATCGAATATTCTATTGTTCACGCCAATTTTTTCATGTCGGCGTTGGTTGCATCAAATTTGAAAAAGCATCTCGGAATTCCCTATATTGTTACATTTCATGCATTGGGATTGGTTAGAAAAATTCATCAGAAAAGCGCAGATACATTTCCTGCTGAACGCATCGACATTGAAAAGTTTATCGTTGAAGATGCTGACAAGATCATCGCCGAATGCCCGCAGGACAGGGAGGATATGATTTCATTATACAACGCGAAACCCGAAAAGGTGTGCATTATTCCCTGCGGGTTCAATCCCAAAGAATTTTATCCGATTGACCGAAAAAAAGCGCGGAAATTTCTGGGATTGCCACTTGATGAAAAGATCATTCTACAACTGGGCCGGATGGTTCCGCGGAAGGGCGTCGATAATGTTATCAGGGCAGTGGCCAAACTAAAAGATTCAAATCAAAATTTCAAACTCGTTGTTGTTGGCGGAGAGTTTTCTCCTCCGCATATTGATCAATGCGAAGAGATTGTGCGGTTGAAAACGATTGCTGCTACTTGCGGAATTGAGGATAAAGTGTTGTTCACCGGAAGAAAAGACAGAAGCGTTTTGAAATACTATTATGCAGCCAGCGATGTTTTTATCAGCACTCCGTGGTATGAACCTTTTGGAATTACTCCGGTTGAATCAATGGCCTGCGGTATTCCCGTTATCGGAAGTAATGTCGGAGGGATCAAATACAGCATTGCGGAAGGACAAACCGGCTTCCTTGTGCATCCGAAAGATCCCGATGAACTGGCGTATAAGATCAACTTTCTGCTTTCAGAGGAAAAGCTTTACCAGATGATGCAGAAGAATGCTCTTAAAAGAGTCAACAAGATGTTTACCTGGGATATCGTGGCAGAAAAAATTGACAAGCAATACGAGTCGATTGCGCTTGCTGCCCATCAAAAACAGGTGTACAAGGAGAGTATTACTACCCTCGAGAAACTGGCTGTAAAAAGTCTGGAACAGTTCTTTCGCCCTGCGTTAAATACCGGCATTAATTAGAAATGCATAAGGCAGTATTTCTCGATAAAGACGGAACATTGATTGAAGATGTTCCGTTTAATGTGGCCGTTGACAGGATCCGGTTTGCTCCGATGGCTTTTGAATCTTTGAGGGAATTACAACAATTGGGTTACCTACTTATAATCATTACCAATCAATCCGGAATTGCATTGGGAAAGTTTGAGGAAGCGGCCATAAAACAGGTAGAATATTTCTTTGAAAAATCCTTTCGGATGCATGGGATCTTATTATCCGGATTTTATTATTGTCCGCACCATCCAAACGGAATAGTTCGTGAATACAGTTTTGAATGCGACTGCAGGAAACCTAAACCGGGTTTGCTGTTGAAAGCATCGGAAGCGCTTGACATTGATCTTGAAAGATCCTGGATGGTGGGCGATATACTTAATGATATTGAGGCTGGAAATCTGGCAGGCTGCAAAACCATTTTGATTAATAATGGAAATGAAACAGAGTGGATCATGTCTGAAGACCGAAAACCGGGTTTCATCGCCTCCGGTTTATGGGAAGCCGCAAGTATTATAAAAGAACAGGAAAACAAAACCAATGGCTAGTTGGAATGGCGTAAAAAATATTCTTTGTATCCGTACGGACAATATGGGTGATCTTATTATGAGTGCGCCGGCCATGAGAGCTTTGAAAACCGCCCTGGATGCGAAAATTACGGTTCTCACTTCACCGATGGGTGGGCTTATAGCACCCTATCTTCCGGAAATTGATCAGACTGTCATTCATGATATCCCCTGGGTGAAAACCAAAGAAAAAAAACATTCCGGCAGGCTTGAAGAACTGGTAAAAATCATTCGGAGTCATAAATATGATGCGGCTGTAATCTTTACCGTTTACAGTCAGAATCCGCTTCCTTCGGCTATGATGACCTATATGGCTGGAATTCCAAAAACATTATCGTATTGCCGTGAAAATCCGTATGCACTAATCTCAGACTGGTTCCCTGATAAAGAACCGTATTCATTCGTACAGCACCAGGTAGAAAGAGATCTGAAACTGGTTGAGTCGGTAGGCGCGAAAACCGAGGACGATCTGTTGCACCTCTCGATCTCCTCCAAAGCAGAAACTTCCGCGATGCGGAAAATAAAGGAAGTTTGCGGTGAGGAAGAATACCTGATTTTTCATCCGGGAGTGAGCGAGGAAAAACGGATGTATCCGGTTAATTTATGGATAACCGCGGGACAACTGCTGACGAAGAGATTGAAGAAAAAAATAATGGTTACAGGATCTGCTTCAGAAATCGAACTCGCACAGAAAGTGGCGTCGGGCATTGGGAACGAAGCCTTTGTTGCAGCGGGAATTTTCTCTGTTGAAGAATTTATCGCAGCGGTAAAAAATGCATTTCTGGTGGTATCGGTAAATACGGCAACCGTTCACATAGCGGCAGCTACAAAAACACCGTTGATCGTGCTATATGCGCTAACGAATCCGCAGCACACGCCCTGGCGATCTCCCGCCAAAGTATTACCCTTCCTGGTTGAAAAGGAAATGCAATCCCGAAACGAAATCATTGCTTATGTAAACGAGCATTACTTCAAAAAAATGATCCCCTTTCCGCAACCTGAAGACATTTTGAAGTCGGCAGTCGAATTAACAGCGGGAAAGAAAAAGAACATGCATGCACCAACTGTAATAAAGCTGTAGGGTAAATTTAGTGTTTATCGATCAGTCCTTTTACGAGTAACTTCCACTGGATGAAGGAAAATCCTGCTTTTGCAGTGGATCCCACTACATAATTTCTTACATTATCAACCACATTTCCGGTGGAAGTGTTTGGAATTTCGTTTCTCCCGAGAATGGTAGCCGTAACGGTGCGCCCCTGCCGTTGCACCATGAAGTTTGAGGTAGCATTATCTTTAAAAAAATGAGCAGTGTGTTCGTTTTCACGGTCTGAAGGATTGGCTGAGGGCCGCACCCGCATCAACACTGCTTCGGAATCTTTCTCCTCATCGGAAAAATTTTCTATGGTCTCCACATGTACCCAGTCAAACCCCTCTCCTGTTTTTGTGCCAGGACCGGGAATATCAATTTTTATATAATCGCCGGCTTTCGTCTTGCCATGGAGTTCAGTTCCGTTTTCGTCGGTAAGACAAAAGGTGGCAGAAGCATCACCACTCAGTCTCTGCCACTGGTCTACTGACAACAGGCGTTCAGCAGCTTTCTCAAACAAAGCTATTGCAGCTTCCCGGGAATCCATTTCATTCAATTCGTGAATATTCGATTCCCCACCTTCTTGCTGATGTGGAATTTCGTTCCCAATATCGTTTTTCATCTCCACTTTTCAGGTTGTAGTCGTTTCCTGATTTTTGTTATTGAAAGTGCTTATCTGGTGGCTGCACCATTCAATCAATTCATCCTCCACAATGGCTCCGCTATTTTCGTCTGTCTGCCAGGTTTGATCCTCATCATTTTGTTTTAGGTAAAACGTTTGAAGTCCTAATTGCGGATGAAGTAAAACCACCAGAAACCGTCCGGTTGTTGCGTATTCCTCCCGTTCTACGATTACCTCAGGGAAAAAACTGGCGTAAAGCTTCTTTTGATCCTGCGAAAACGTTCTGGTAAAAAGTCCATTAGTATAGTTGATCATTCTATCGGTTTTTACCTTATCAAACACTAAAAATCATTCCATTATAATATAAACTGTACGGCGGGGAATGGCGCAATGGAAAGAAACGATTAAAGCAATTTAATAAACTCTTTCAATCATTGCGGGCCTTTTCATTCAGATCGCGATATTGCTTCATCTTGTTGTATAAGGTTCTTCGATCGATCTTCAACATTTTTGCTGCTTTGCTTTTATTGAAATTGCATTTTGCCAGTGTTTTTAAAATCAGTTGATATTCCATATCTACCATTGCTGTTTTAAGCGTGTTGCCCGCCAAACCGGATTTACCATCACCATTGCCTGTAGGGGGAGTTGAAAAGAATACCGGTTTCTTTTCTTCCATCGGCTGATGCAGCTTGTAAAACTCGTTTATTTCGAGTGGAAGACAGTTGGCGTCAATTAAGTGATGATCTTCTGCGAGTAGCGCGGCACGTCGCACCACATTCCGCAGTTCCCGGAGATTACCGGGCCAGGAGTAGCGCGTAAACGCATTCATCACTTCCTCAGAAAATCCTGTTATATTTTTTCGCAAACTTTCATTGGCATCGTCCAGGAAATGCTTTGCAAAAACCGGAATATCCTCCTTTCGCTCTTTCAGCGGTGGGATGACGATGGTGAATTCGTTGAAGCGATGAAAAAGATCTTCCCTGAACTGGCCCTTGCCAGACGCCAACTGCAGATTTTCATTGCTCGCTATAATTATTCTTACGTCAAGTAAAATATCTACCGTTCCTCCTATTCGTCGCATCTTTCGTTCCTGTACCACTCTCAAAAGCGAAACCTGCACGTCGTAGGGAAGATTGGCTACTTCATCTAAAAATAAGGTTCCCTTATTGGCCAGTTCAAAACTGCCCGTTTTTCGAACAATAGCACCGGTAAAGGATCCCTTTTCATGTCCAAAAAGTTCACTCCCTGCGAGTTCTTTTGAAAGCGCTCCGCAATCGATTGCAATAAAAGGGAAATTTTTTCTATTACTTTTTTTATGAATTTCCCGTGCAATTGCTTCTTTACCACTTCCGCTTTCTCCATAAATGATAACGCTGTAATCAGTAGGCGCTACAATGTTGGTTTGCCTGATTATGTGGTCAAAAACCTTACTCTTCCCAGCAATATATTTTTCGTTTTCAAACAGGCTGTATTCTTTATCGGAAACGCCGTCTTTTTGGGCGGAAATAAAGGAATTTCCCGGTTGCACAGCCTCTGTTACAGACGAATTGATCTCTTCTTTTGAAAATGGTTTCAAGAGGTAATCGGAGGCTCCCTGCTTCATCCATTCAACTGCGGATCTGAAATTATCGTCGTTGCTGACAACAATTACCGGCAATCCCGGATATGCTTCTTTCAGCTTGTTTACCAGCCCGGGCGTATCGTTAAGATGCGCATCAAAAATGATCAGATTAAAATCCTTGAACTCCTCAATATGATCGAGAGCTTTAGCGGAATCGGCGAGGTGGATATTGTATTTTTCTTTCGGCAAATGTTTTTCCAAAGCGCTTGCGGTGTCATCATTCCCATCAATAACTAATAAATTCTCCATTACAACTGCATTTATTGACAGATATAGTTTTATTGTTCACTCATCACAGAACGCATTTGAGCTGTTGGAATATTTAATAATTCTCGGTATTTGGCGACCGTTCTTCTGGCTATCAAATAACCGCCCTGCAATAATTTTTTTACCAGCTGCTGATCGGTAAAGGGATTCTTTTTATCTTCTTTTTCAATGATTTCTTCTAAAGCGGTTTTTATTACATAACTGCTTACAATATCTCCTTTCACCGTTGGCATTCCTTCATTAAACAGGTCTTTTAAAAGAATGAGGCCAAAGGGTGTTGATACATATTTGTTGCTCGTGATCCGCGAAACCGAAGAAATATCCATATCTACCACCTGGGCGATATCTTTTAAGATCATGGGTTTCAACAAAACCGTATCACCTTCTCTGAAATAATCTTTTTGCCAATTGGCAATTGCTTCCATAATTTTCAACATCGAAAATTCCCGTTGCTGAATTGCGGAGATAAACCATTTGGCGTCATTGATCTTTGATTTGAAATATTGTTGTGCCGCCTTTTCCGCTTTTTTCCCTCCCGCAGGATTGCTGTTCACGGTTTCCATCCATTCATAATTTACACAGAGCGAACTGGCGGCCGAGCGATAAAGTGATATATGAATTTTATCACCATCCACATTCAGAATAAAATCGGGTGTGATGTAGTTTTCCGGAACGCTGTTTTGAGTGGTTACATTTACAATCGGATGCATGTTTAACGATCCGATCAGATGTAGAATGTCTTTCAGCCCCTGATCATCGACATCCAGCGCTTCCCTTATCTTCGGCATATTCCGATTCTTCAGATCAGCATAATAATTTTCAAGAAGGCAGAGCGCTTTTTCAACCTTTTCATTTTTTTCAGGCATCCGTTTTAACTGGATAATAAGACACTCGCAAACGCTTTGTGCACCGATGCCAGGCGGATCTAGAGTCTTCACAAAATCTATCGCTTTTTGCATTTCCGACTCATCAATCCAGGATTTATTTTTGAAGGAAAAGATCTCTGCGAGGGTACCTGCATCTTCCGCGAGGAAGCCTTTTTCATCAATTGAGTCGATGAGAAAATGTACGAGCATCCGTTCCTGTTCATCGGCCAATAATAAACCTGCCTGCCTTTTCATTACTTCCTGGAAAGACTCATTTTGCACAAACGGACGTTCTGAATAAAAATCGTCACTGAGATAATTGGAATAAACATTTTTAGAATCCGCGTAATCGTCCTGCAGATAATCATCCCATTCTTTGTAATCATCTGCAACCTCGTCTGTCCCTGGTTTTGTTTCCACTTCCGTCTCCAGTTTTTCATCTTCCTTTTCATCGAGAAACGGATTTTCCTCCATTTCCTGTTTGATTTTTTCCACCAACTCGAGGGTGTTTAGATGAAAGAGGCTCAACAGTTGAATCTGTTGGGGCAATATTTTTAACTGTTGCTTCTGAACTTGATTCTGGTGTAGCATCATAGAACTTTTTTATCACGAAGAAATTCCTTTGCTGATAATGGTTAGCTGAATTTTGAGTTCTCAAAATCACCAAAAGCGCCCAAAAACTACGCCATTGAATCACTTGTGGCTTAATTACACAAACAGAAAGCTGATTTAAGCCCCGGCAAAGTGAAATGCGGAGCGATTTTTAATCTTCCTTTAAAATCTGGTACATGCATTGAATAAAGTAGTTATAAAATATTCTTTAATGGAGGAAAGCCTTAACTGGGGAATTATCGGGCCGGGAAATATTGCCGGCGAATTTGTAAAAGACCTGAAACTCATACAGGAATTTCCTCAACGTATTGTTGCCGTTTTATCACACGACCTTGCCGAAGCCACCGAATTTGCAGAAAAAGAAAATGCAAAAGGATATGACAACATTCTGGAATTTTTACAAAATGAAGACCTCAACCTTGTCTATATAGCAACCCCGCATCCCGTTCACTATCGCGATGTAATTTTATGCCTTGAACATAAAATTCCCGTTCTCTGCGAAAAGCCGCTGGGAATGAATGCACGGCAGGTTAAGGAAATGACCGAACTTTCCGTAAAAAACAACACTTTCCTGATGGAAGGAATGTGGATCCGCTTTTTACCCTCGATCCATAAGGTGGTGGAACTGGTTGCACAAAACAAAATCGGAGATATTATACATGTAAAATCTGATCTGTGTTATGTGGCGCCGAAGGATGAAAGCAACCGGTTTTTCAACCCGGGTCTGGGCGGCGGATCGCTGCTCGACCTTGGCGTTTATTCCGTTTTTCTGTCGCTGTTATTACTCGGAAAACCGCACGCTATTAAAGCGTTTGCACGGCTTTCAGATAAGCGTATTGATGAGAATTGCGTGGCCGTTTTGGAGTATGCCGATCAATCGTATTACCTTCTGCAATCCTCCATTGTTACGCAAACCGAAAACAACGCAATCATCTACGGAGAGAAAGGAAAGATCATCATTAAAAGCCAATGGAACGAAAAGCCGGCGGGCATAGAGGTGATCTTTTATGATGGCAAACAAGAATCTTATCCATGTGAATGGGAAGGAAGAGGCTTTCAGTTTGAGATCAGAGAAGTTTTCTCCTGTATCAGAAACGGAAAGATATTCAGCGATAAAATGGATCATCAGTTTAGTATGGATATGGCTGAATTGATGGATGAGATAAGGGAAAGAACGGGCATTCATTACCCAACGGATATCATGTAAGCGGCTGCACTCAAAATATTAATTATCAATAACAAAATGGACAATTTAACCTTGTTTCAGTCCTTTCACTGGTACTACCCGGGAACCGACTTTTGGAAACATATGGCAGACCAGGCAGAGTATCTTTCAGGCATCGGCTTTAATATGATTTGGCTCCCGCCCGCCTACAAGTCGGCCTACGGTGCTTCAGAGCCCGGATACTCGGTTTACGACCTCTTTGATCTGGGAGAATTTGATCAGAAAAACTCAGTAGCTACAAAATGGGGAACCAAAGAAGAATTTCTTAGCTGCATCAAAACCTGCCAGGATAAGGGATTGAAAGTATTGGCAGATGTGGTTTTTAATCATCGTGACGGCGGAGATGAAACAGAAAAGGTGCCGGTGAAAGAGGTAAATCCGGAAAACCGGACAGAGTTTCTCGGAGAGGAAAAAATGGTGGATGCCTTTACCAAATATACCTTTCCCGGAAGGAAAAAAAAGTATTCGAGGTATGTTTGGGACTGGCATTCATTCAGCGGATTTTCCAATGGCGATGGAAAGATCTACAAGATTCAAAACGAATACGGCCCGGGTTGGGATGAGGTTCTTTCCAAAGAGTTGGGAAACTACGATTATCTTATGGGGGCCGACGTTGATTTTCGAAATCCTTTTGTGCGCAAAGAATTAAAACACTGGGCAGTATGGTTTTATAAGACCACGAATGTAGACGGTTTCAGGTTAGATGCGGTAAAACACATGTCGCCCCGCTTCATTTCGGGCTGGGTCAATTTTGTTTGCCGGCATTTTCAAAAGGATTTTTTTGCGCTGGCAGAATATGTATCAAACAGTAATGATGAACTTCTAAAATATTGCGAACTCACAAACAACAGACTTCAATTGTTTGACTTCCCATTGCACCATAATTTTTATCTCGCAGGCAAAGAGAAGAGAGATTTTGACCTCAGCAAAATTTTCGAAAATACTTTGGTCAACAGCAATCCCACCAGGGCGGTGACTTTTGTAGACAACCACGACACGCAGCCGTTACAGGCGCTCGAAAGCTTTGTAGACTTCTGGTTTAAGCCGCTGGCAAATGCGCTGATTCTTCTGCGGCAAGACGGAATTCCCTGCGTTTTTTACAGCAGCTTATATGGTTCAAAATACCGCGATAAAAAGGAAGGAACAGACGAAGAGATAGAAATTGAGATTGCTTTTGTGCCACATCTTCCACAATTTATTATGGCCAGAAAATTGATTAGTTATGGAGAACAAAGAGATTATTTTGATCATAAGAATTGTGTGGGGTGGACAAGAGCAGGAATTCCTGAAAAACAAAATTCGGGATGTGCAGTTGTTATGAGCAATAGCGAAGAGGGCTTTAAGGAAATGAGTTTAGGCAAAGAAAATGGCAATTGTACTTACCTGGATCTCACGGGTGGACGAAAGGAAAGAATTACGACAAATGAGGAAGGAACGGCCATTTTTACTACGAATGAAACCAGTGTTTCTGTTTGGGTAAAAGAAGGAATTATTGAACGGCTCAGAAGCCTGTCTTAAATATTATTATTCATCTTTAAAAACCACATCTATGTTACGTTGGACGATCATTTTCTTAATCATTGCGATCATAGCTGCCATCTTCGGATTTGGCGGAATTTATGAAGCGGCAACAGGAATAGCCAAGATCCTATTTTACATCTTCATTGTGTTGTTTATTCTCTCATTTTTCTTTGGCAGAAGGCCTGTTGATTAAACATTGAAATTTTTGTGTATTAACCCAAAAAGTTGTCCTGCTATGGCAACTTTTTTTTACATCATCTGCAACCGGATGGTCTGAAGCTGATTCAAATGTTGCTGAATATTTTGGATGGCTCCCGCTAAAATAGACTGCAGGCGGGTATCGTTGGTTTTCATTCGTTCGGCTTTGTTTTTAGTCAGTCGGTCTCTGCCCGACAATTGCATGTCGCTGATCCATTGGCGGTCAAAATCAATTCCCGATAACATTCCATAATCGGTATGACTCGGTCGCTGAAGGGTAGGATCTTCTGAGGAATCAGCTTCACCATCATTGGCGTCTTCAGCGGAGGAATCTTCATCGGAAAATACTTTGTTGTAACCGATCAATGTGGCAAGTTGCTGAGCCACAGCGCCATTATCGTCGAGAATCTGGCGGGAAAGTTTTTTAATGGCTTCATTGGTAGATTTATCAATGGCAAGCTTCGACAGCTTCATTTCATAATAAAGATTTTCCAGTTCCGTCTGCACAAACAGCGTATCAGGGACCGCAGAATAATTTGCAAACCGGAAAAGATTATCGTGCAAAGATTGTAATCCGATCTTTAATTGATAGGCAGGCTGATTATCGTCTCCAAACCTATAGGCTGCATTTAAAGCAAAAAAAGCAAACATTGCCAAAATGATGACGCTCTTCATGGGAAACCTTTTGTTTACTCCCGAAAATTCTGTACCAATCCCCGGTTTAATTTCCTCAAAGCGGCTTATATTTTGTGTAGTTGCTAAAAAAACTTTTTATGGATTTAAGCGTAGATCTGGATTTACTAAAGGAGATCAGGGATATTTTGGTGGAACAAGATAAAACATTGGCTGTGGCCGAAAGTGTAACTTCCGGGCTCATTCAATTTTCTTTTGCTTCCGCACCAAATGCGTCAGAATATTTTCAGGGTGGAATTACGGCCTACAACCTCGGGCAAAAATGCCGTCATCTTTCTATCGATGCCATTCATGGTATGAAGTGCGATTGCATATCTGAAAAAACAGCAAGGGAAATGGCCCTGAATGTGATCCCGCTTTTTGCCTGTGGTTACGGAATTGCCATTACCGGCTATTCGGCCCTGTCAAAAAAAGATAACATCAATGAGCTTTACGCGTGGTTTGCTATCGCGGAAGCAGGGAAGATTTTGTTATCCAAAAAAATAAAAAGCGTGGAAGAGGAAGGCGACGACACCCAGTTGTTTTACACCAAACAAACAATTCTGGCATTCAGAGACACCTTAAAAAAAGTTGAACCTAAAAATAGTATGGAAAGATAGATCGTTACTGCTCGATTCACGTTCTTATTGAACCGCTTTTAAAACAAAAAACCCTGTAAAAACAGGGCTTTCCGAATATGAAATTAAAGACTAAACTCCTTATGCTTCTTCTTCACTTGCCTGGTAATTCACGTTATTTTCAGCAATAGAGGTAAGTAGCTTATCGGCTTCCCCTTCTTCCTGCAAGGTTTCATTCAATATTTCGGCGATTTCACTATGACCGAGCACTTTCGCAAGCTGTACCAAGCCTCCGTAAGTAGCTATTTCATAATGTTCTGCTTTCTGACCGGCCATGATTACACCCACATCTCTGGTGGCTGTGCCCTTTTCGGTTTCCTCAATTACGCCTTCGCCTTCTTTCGTAATCCCTTCCATGGCTTCACATTTTTTACCCATTGCCCTTTTTCCCAGCTTTTCAAATACCTGTTCGAGGCGGGCTACATGGTTTCTGGTTTGCTCCAGGTGGTCTTCAAATGCTTGCTGCAATTCAGGAGATGTTGAAGCTTTTTTCAGCTTGGGTAACGTTTTCACCAAATGTTTTTCTGCCCAGTAGATGTCTTTCAATTCGGCGTAGAAGAAATCTGCTAACATCGAATCATTAGCTCCCTTATCTGCAGATGCATTCTTTTTGGTTTTAGCGCTTTTTGTTTGTGAACTCTTTGCCATGTCTGATTATTTTTATTTTATTGATATATAAAATTTTTGTGCCAACTTTCGTCCTTCACAATAAGTTACTACTGCATTTCCGATGCTTTCTCCAATACCTTTTCAAGGTCTATTCCCTTGGTCAAAACCGGCTGAAAAATATCGCCCACTTCCTTCAGGCGGTCTTTAATAGAAAAGATAGTAAAAGACGTGGGTGTTAATCCTTTTTTCACTTCGTCCCAAAATAGTGGCGTTGAAACGGTAGCATGTGGTTTCGGGCGGACGCTGTAGGGAGCAGCAATCGTTTGAATGCTGCGGTTTTGAAGAAAATCGAGATAAATCTTTCCTTTCCTTTTCGAAGGGCTTCTTTCAAGGCTGGTAAATGAGGGAATTCTTTGATGCACCCATTCTACAATCATCTGTGCAAACAGCCGTGATTGATCGTAAGAATACTTAGCTCCGAATGGAATATAGAGATGCATTCCCGTGGCGCCCGAAGTTTTGGGAAAAACCGGCACATCCAGTTGATCCAGAACATCTTTCACCGTCAAAGCAGCTTCTACCACTTCGTCGTAGGAATTTGTATCGGGATCGAGGTCAATTACACACCAATCCGGATTTTCCGGCGCCGAGATCCTACTGTGCCATGGATTCATTTCAATACATCCCAGTGAAGCCATATACATAATCGTTGCCTCATCGGTACAAACTAAAAATTCCTTCTTCTCCCCATCAGACTCGCTCTTATATGGATAGGTTTCAATCCAGTCGGGAACTTTTCCTTCCACATTTTTCTGATAAAATCCGGGTTTATCTATGCCATTCGGATGACGGTTAAGCGATTGCGGCCGGTCTTTCATATAAGGTAAAATAAACGGAATGATGGAATAATAATAATTCAGCATTTGCCGTTTTGTGATCTTTTCTTCAGGCCAGTAGATCTTATTGAGATTCGTAAACTTTATGGACCGGCCTCCCACTTCAACTGTCATTTCATTTTCGTCTCCCGAAAGCAAGACCTCGTCTAAACGGCTATCCGTTCCTCCCTTCTTTGCGCCGGCCTTGGTTCGTTTCTTCTTTACCGGCTCTTTTTTTACGGCTTTCTCCTCGTTTGACGGAGGAGATACAATCTTTTCATTCTTCTCATTTTCGGCTGTCTTATCTTCCCTCAATCCCAAAAAAATCGGATGCCTTAAAAGATCTTCGCCCGTCCACTCGGTGAACTTCACCTCACATACGTAATGCGGCTTCACCCAGGTGACCGGCATGTTGGTTTTCGGAGGCTTTTCAAAAGGACATTTGGCGGTTATCAACGGTTCCAATTTCTTATAAAGGTCTTTGAGGCTTTTCTCAGTAAATCCCGAGCCGCTATGTCCGATGTATTGCAGCTTGCTGCCTTTGTATTTTCCCAATACGATAGCGCCAAAGTATTTCCTGCTGTTTCGTCCCTGGGTAAATCCGCAGATAATGGCTTCGGTTTTTTGGTTGTTTTTGATCTTCAGCCAATTTTTCGTTCTCGCGCCCGGTTCATAAGTACTATCACATTTTTTTCCCATGATACCTTCAAGGCCCTTTTCCATGGCGGCGTTGAAAAAAGCGGTTCCGCTACCGGTAATGTGATCGCTATACCGGATTACCGTCTGGTCGGGCGGAATGATATTTCTTAAGATTTCCTTCCGTTCAGTGAGAGGCAAACGAGTATAATCTTTCCCGTTCCACCAAAGGAGATCAAAGAGGTAATAAACCAGATCTGCTTTCCGGCCATCCTTTTCAAATGCTTGCAATGCCTGAAAATCGGCCGTTCCCTCTTCGTTCAAGGCAACGATTTCTCCGTCCACTACCACCGGCTTATCAAACAGCTTCATAGCCGCTTCAATTGTACTGTATTTGGTATAATTAAGATTTGAGCGGGAACGCAATTCCACTGAATCCTGGTTGAAGTAACCGACCGCCCGGTACCCATCCCATTTTATTTCAAACAACCAATCGCTGCCGTCAAACGGCCCGGAAGCGAGGGTCGCGAGCATCGGTTTTATATTTTGAGGAAAGGCGGATTTTCTTCCTTTTGATGCTAATGACGCCTCAATCGAATTTTCCACCGGGACCGGCTTTTTTTGGCTTTTGGAAGCCTTCGTGGCCGCCTTTCTGTTGCTTTGCCAGGTTACGTCACTTGTTGCTGCCACTTCCTTAATTGTTTTGCCCGATTGCACCGACTCATCTTCTTTGGTAATGTCCTTTTTTGACGCAAACTCGTCTTCCAGTTTCATCAGCAACCACGCGTTTTCTCCTCTTGAAGCCGCTTTCACCAATGCAAACTCTCCTTTCAATTTTTCACCATGAAGCTTGAACTTGATCTTTCCCTGATACAATTGATGAAGCAGATCTTTTTCCTGTTTGGATTTATCCTGCGCAGAGGTTTCAGCAATTTCATAGGTTCCCTCATCCCAAACGATTACGGTTCCGGCTCCATAATTGCCTTTTGGAATAATGCCCTCGAAAGTGCGGTAATCATACGGATGATCTTCCACCATCATCGCCAGCCGCTTTACAGAAGGATCGGTGGACGGCCCTTTCGGAACCGCCCAGCTTTTCAGCACACCTTCCATTTCCAATCTGAAATCGTAATGCAGATGAGAAGCTTCATGCTTTTGAATTACGAACCTGAGTTGGTTTTTGTCCGGCTTGCCTCCTTCAGGTTCCGGCGTTTTATCAAACGATCTTTTTTTCTTGTATGTTGAAAGGCTCATGGTTAGTGTGATTAGAAAATATATGCCAAAAAAATTATAAGCTTTCTTCCTGGAAAAAGCGGCCGCTTTTTCCAATTAAATCTGAAAGTTGAACCCGAAAGAATGGGCAAAAAATCAGTAGGGAAAGGCAGAACAAGCAGGCTATCACTAAAACCTGCAGCACAAAGAGAAAAGGTGCATTACTGATTCGCCTTATTTTGGCGGCAACCGCTTTTTTTAAAGCGTAAAAAATAAAAGATGGTATCTTGCAGCCCAAAATCAGCATTATGAAATGGATATTAAGCACTTTTGCACTCGCAGGTTTCGTATTAATCCTCTCGGGCTGCGGAAATCAGGAAACCAACCACGGTCTTCCGATACCGCCGCCTCCAACCGAAACAACAACCGCTCCCGCAACAAATAGCGACAGCGCCAATCAGAATCGTCCTTTAAGCGACACTTCGCTTCCCGATACTACAGCAAATCATTAATCCAACTAAAAGATCAGGCGAAAGAACCTGATTTTTTTTATTCAATAGGGGGATTTCGAACCATCAGAAATCCTTCAGGAGAGACTCCTATTATTAAAATCTTACGCCCGTTTTTCTCATGGTAAGATTTAAAGAATCGAGCATTTTCAGTTTCACAAAAGAATAGAGGAATCCATTATACTGATGCTGCAGGAAAGTTCGCATATCGCCGGTTACAAAATGGCTGTTCAGCAGTTCGCGGTACGATTTTAAAATAGGCGCTTCAATTTTTCCACATTCCACAATCAGATCCTTAATCGCCGGATTCTTTCCAAGTTCATTCAGATTGAAAATATCCTTCCTATGGTTTTCTGCGTCCACATCAAACGGCTTCCCTTCGAGTGATTGAATCTGGTTGATCAGCTCGAGATAATATTGGTGAATTTCTGTAAACAGGGTATAAACCATTTGCTGGCTTTTCCGGTCATGGATAATGGAGGAAAAGGATTTCAGGTGTTCATGACCAGCCTGCAAGATAAGAGCAACGTTCCTCAGTTTCTGTCCGAGGAGACTCGCCGTCTTTTTTTGTTCGGATGATGGTGAATAGTACAACATAGCGGGGGATATTTTTAGATAAACATGAATACAAAATTCCGTTCAAATTCTATACCCAATAAATTGATTTTTAACAATATGACCCTTATTTGACGGGCTTTAACGCCAATTTATTGAAAACAGCCTGAATCGGCGGTTTTACCATATCAAAACCCAGCAATTTGCCGGATTCGCCGGAACTTTTTTCATCCTGCAAACCTGGTTTTTCAACAACTTTTGGGAAGAAAAAATACCAAAAGGTGGCATGGTTTTTTCGAATCTTCCTAACATTAAAAATCATTGTAATATGGACTCGATACAGGATAAGGATCAAAACATGATGGATCATAAAATTACCATGAACACCGTCTCGCAAATCATGGAAAAAATGCGACAGAAAAAGATCGATAACGAGCTCAGGTATAGCCCTGAGGGATTTTCTGCGGGAAAAGGAAAATTTTACCAGCCTGAAGATCTCACTATCATCAAAACCTATCGTTTTGAAGGTGAATCGGATCCGGCAGACATGGCAGTTCTGTATATCATTGAAGCCAGTGACGGATTAATCGGCTATTCCCTTGACGCCTATGGTACTTATTCAGATCACGGCGAAGATGCACTGGAATTCAACAATTTCATCCGTCAAATTCCAATTAAAGACCGGGATGAACAGTTGATCTTTGAAGTTTAAAATATTCAGCAACCTATAAATACAAACACAATGAGCAGTTCTAAAACTACAACCGATCTCAAAACCATCAAAAAATGGGCGGAAGAACGCGACGGAAAACCGGCAGTGGTAAAATCGACCCAGGACGATAAAGAAGGAGGCGGCGTACTAAGAATAAATTTTCCCGGTTATTCGGGTGAAGACAGCCTCGAGGAGATCAGCTGGGATGAATGGTACGAAATTTTTCAGAGCCGCAACCTGGCTTTCCTTTACCAGGATGAAACAAGCAGTGGAAAAGACAGCCGCTTTTTCAAATTGATAAGTAACGACAAGTAATCTTTATTAAATATCTATGAGATGCGATCAATCTGGACAGGAGCAATCGGGTTTGGCCTCGTTACCATCCCCGTAAAACTTTATAGTGCTACGCAAGACAGCAATATTGATCTCGATATGCTCGATAAGAACAATCAGGCCCACATTAAATACAAACGGGTAAATGAAGAAACGGGCAAGGAAGTGCAATGGGGCGATATTGTAAAAGGGTATAATTATGAAGGGAAATACGTGCTATTAGACGATAAAGATTTTGAAAACGCGAGCCCTGAAAAATCGAAGTATGTTGACATTTTCCAGTTTGTAAAAGAAGAAGAGATAGACAGCATCTATTTCGAAACGCCCTATTTTCTTGAACCGGACAAAAACGGCGAACGTCCTTATGCCCTGTTAAGGGAAGCGCTGGCAAAGGCGAAAATGGCCGGTGTCGGATCTTTCGTTCTGAGAAATAAAGAACATCTTGCTATCATCCGGCCTTACAATGAGGCGCTCCTGCTCAATATGATCCGCTTTCAGGAAGAAATCAGAGATTACAGTGAATTAAAACTTCCGAAAGAAAAAACGCCCAAACCCGCCGAGCTAAAAATGGCAATGGAACTGATCAACCAGATGAGTGAACCATTCGACATCAGCAAATACAAAGACACGTATAACGATAAACTGATGGATGTGATCAAGGCCAAGGCTAAAGGTGTAAAGCAAAAAGAAACCAAGATGAAAGTGGTTCACAAAGAAACAAACGACATCATGGCGCAGCTCAAGGCCAGCCTCGAAACCAGGAAGAAAAAAGTGGGATAGCGAAGTGATGTCCGGCCTTAACCTTCTATCATATCTGCATCCTGAAACTGCAGGATAAAGGCCGTTCCCTGATTCAACTGCGACTGCACTTCAATTACCGCTTTATGCGACTGCAGAATATTTAAAGAAGTGGAAAGTCCCAAACCTAAACCGGCTTTCTTGCTGGTGAAATAAGGTTCAAACATGAGGGAAATATTCTCCTCGCTGATGCCCGCCCCGGTATCTCTGATGATTACCTTATGCAAATCCTCTTCAGATGCGATACTTACCTCGAGCGTTCCTTTCTCATTTTCCATCGATTCAATCGCATTGATGATGATGTTGAGAAAAGCAAGATTCAACTTTTCCGCATCGGCCATGATCATAGCGGGTTTCTTCGGGAACCGGGTAACCAGCTTCAACTTCTTCAAAGTGATGCGATCTCTCGCCGCGCCAATTGTACCGGTTAATATTTCCTGAAGCGGCTGCTTCATCAGGATAATCTCCGCAGGAAGCGAAGAATTCAACAACTGGCTTATGATATCGGCGATCCTTTTACTGTTTCTTTCTATGATGCTGAAATAAAGGTCGGCTTCCTCATTCTTAAATTCGTTGGTCAGCTGCTCGAGCGACAGATTGATGTTATTCAAAGGATTTCTCACTTCATGAGCGAGAATCCGCACAAGCCTGCCGGCAGAACGTAATTTTTCGGTCTGCAGGTTTATGCGCTCGGCCTTTTTCAGTTTTGTGATATCATGAATGATGCCCTGCAGATAAACCGTTCCGTTCATATTTGCTTCTTTCGACACCGAGAAGATGCCATAAATCTTTGAGCCTCTTTTCGACATCAAAACCATTTCTTTATCCAAAATAAAACCCTGCGAATCCAAATTCTTCTGAATATCAATTCTATCCTCTTCATTGAGAATAAGGGAATAAAGACTCGTTTGCAACAATTCCTCTTTTGGATAGCCGAAAAGTTGAATGGCTGCATCATTGGCGTCATTAAACACAAGCGACTCATCGGTCAGGAATACCGCATCTTTTGAACGCTCAAACATATTTCTGAACTTCTGCTCATTCGATTTCAGCGCTTTTACAAAGTGTGCACGGGATAAAGCATACCGGATACTTCGTTCGAGCTTCTCCGTATTCAATTCAGATTTGATCAAATAATCAGACGCTCCTGCCTCCATCGATTGAACGTCGATTTCTTTTGTTCCTTTACCGGTAAGCAGAATAATCGGCTGATCGCTTTTTTGTCTTTTTACATCGCGGATCAAATCGAGACCGGTTTGTGCACCGAGCCGGTAATCGACGAAATACAGGTCGTACCTGGCTTTCAGGATATGATCAACGGCCTCATTATATTTATAACACCAATCGAGCTGAAACTGCTGCCCTTCAATATTGCGGATATATTCAGAAGTAATGAAAAAGTCTTCCTCATCATCATCTATGATCAAAATGCGAACAACATCAGTGTTCTTCTCCATAAAAATATTTTCGTTAAGTATCACTTCATTCATCATCATCCATTTTAATGCAAATCCATTAATAAAAGTGAAAATAAAACTAGTTTTTTTAAAATTCAGAAATTTAAGGTTTATTTCGAATTAAAATAACCGTTGCAAAAGAAGGATCTGAAATACGAAAAGATATTTCTTATTGGCATGATGGGTTGTGGAAAAACCTATTGGGGAAAACGATTGTCAAAATGTTTGGAAATCCCGGTTTTTGATCTCGACAATTTAATTGAAAAGGCCGAAGGAAATCCTATCAGCCGGATTTTCGAAGAGCGGGGAGAGCATCATTTCCGGGAAAGAGAATCGGCTTTGCTGAAGCAATTTGAAACGGAAGCTTCATTTATCCTTTCAACCGGTGGCGGAACACCTTGTTTTTTTGATAACATGGCGTGGATGAATAAAACCGGCATCACCATCTGGATTGATGAACAACTTGAGACACTTCTGTCACGTTTACAAACAAGCAGGCGCCGCCCACTTCTCAAGGGCCGGGAATGCCAGGAAGAATTTTTGCGATTGCTGTTGGCAGAACGCGAGCCGTTTTATTCATTGGCGCAGTTTCATCTTCAGTCTCCGGCAATATCAATGCGTACCTTTGAGCAAATTTTATGTAATGAATAAAGGTGTTTTAATTACTGCTGCCCTGCTTGGTGCCCTGTCTGTAGCATTGGGAGCTTTTGCCGCTCATGGATTGAAGGAAAAAATTGATTCCCAAAGTCTCACCGTATTTGAAACCGGCATCCGGTATATGTTTTACCATGTATTTGCACTACTTGCGGTGGGAATATTATCGCAATTTATCGGCAGCAATTTTCTTGTCTGGAGCGGGTGGCTGTTTATAGCCGGCATCATCTTATTCAGCGGATCGCTGATTGCGCTCACTTTCGTGCTGGCAAATAATCTCGCGGGTCTGCGATGGATTGGCGCCATCACGCCGCTCGGCGGTTTGTGCTTTCTGGGGGGATGGCTGCTTTTGGCCGTTGCGATCATTAAGTCCTGACGGGTCGAACATCGTTCCGTTCATCTAAAAAAAATATCGGTTATACTTATTACGATACATTTGCGAAAACTCTAATTATATTTTATGATGGTAAAAAAGAAACTGTATTTGCTTACCGCGGCGGCCTTTCTCACTGCGGCTTCGGCAAGTGCACAGCAGGTGAAGTTTACAGAATATGATCTTGATAACGGGCTGCACGTCATCCTGCATCAGGATACAACAAAACCGGTTGTGGCGGTATCGGTGATGTATCATGTGGGATCAAAAAATGAAGATACCGGCCGAACCGGGTTTGCCCATTTTTTTGAACACCTTTTGTTTGAAGGAACAGAAAACATCAAAAGAGGCGAATTCATGAAGATTGTTTCGAGTCACGGCGGTGAAAACAATGCCAATACCACTCAGGACCGCACTTTTTATTACGAGGTTTTCCCTTCTAATGAATTAGAACTCGGGCTGTGGCTTGAAAGTGAGCGCATGATGCATCCGGTGATCAATGAAATTGGTGTTGAAACCCAAAATGAAGTGGTAAAAGAAGAAAAGCGGATGCGCATTGACAATCAACCCTATGGGCATCTGATCGAAGTTGTATTCAACAACCTGTTTAAAAATCATCCCTATCATTGGGCACCTATCGGATCGATGGCCGACCTTGATGCCGCTAAATTGTCCGAATTTCAGGCCTTTTTCAAGAAGTTTTATGTACCCAACAATGCGGTTTTAACCATTGCCGGAAATATTGATATTGCTAAAACCAAAAAACTGGTGGAAGCGTATTTCGCACCCATTCCAAAAGGAGCCCCGGTGGTGCAACCGGATGTGAAAGAACAGCCGATTACAAAACAAGTTATCGATACCGGCTACGATGCCAATATCCAGATTCCCGCTATTGTTACAGCTTACAGAACGCCGGGACAAAACACCCAGGATTCCCGTGTTTTGGAATTGATTTCCAATTATCTGTCAACCGGTTCAAGTTCGCGGTTGTACAAAAAAATGGTTGATGACAAAAAGGAAGCCTTGCAGGTTGGTTCATTTAATTATTCACTCGAAGATTATGGCGCTTATATCACCTTTGCGCTTCCGAATAACAATACGCCTTTGGATACGCTGCTGCACGACATGGATGAAGAGATTACCAAAATTCAAACCGATCTGATCAGCGAATCTGATCTCGAGAAATTGAGAAACCAGATAGAAAACCAGGTTGTTTCAAACAATCAGCGCATGCTTGGGATTGCGGAAAATCTCGCGGACGCCTACGTTTTCTATAAAAACACCAATTACGTAAATGAAGAATTGGCCGATTATCAGAAAATTACCCGTGAGCAGATAAGAGAAGTGGCAAAAAAATATCTTTCGAAAGATCAGCGCGTAGTAATCTATTATTTACCGGCTGAAAACAAAGGACAATAATTGATAAAAGGAAAAAAAACCAGTATGAAGAAATCATTGATAGTCATTGTAACCCTATTGTTAGTTACCGGGCTGCAGGCACAAAAAATTGATCGCACCAAACCGCCAAAAGCGGGCCCGCCCCCTGTAATATCCATAAAAGATCCGGCTCAATTCAAACTGAAAAACGGGATGACGGTTTTGGTTGTGGAAGATCATAAACTTCCCAAGGTTTCGGCCACCTTATTTATTGACCAGGGACCGATAACAGAAGGCGATAAGGCAGGAGTCACTTCACTCATGGGACAAATGCTTGCAGAAGGAACGACCTCGAAACCAAAGGCAGAATTCGACCGGGAAGTTGATCAGATGGGCGCTGATGTTAATCTGAATGCATCCGGAGGATCGGTTTCTTCGCTTACCCGCTACTTTGATAAAGCATTCATGTTGATGGCAGATGCGGTAAAAAATCCAAGGATGGAGGAAAGCTCGTTCGAAAAGTTGAAATCGCAAACACTTACCGGCCTGAAGAGTATCGACAAGAGTGCGAAAGCAATTTCAGCCAGAGTAGTAAACGCTTTGAGCTTTGGCGTGCAACATCCCAGCGGAGAATTTGAAACAGAACAAACAATCAACAACATCGATTTAAACGATGTGAAAACCGCTTACAAAAATTACATCACTCCTTCGAGAAGCTATCTCACCTTCGTGGGAGATATTACTCCTGCTGCCGCGAAAGCCCTGGCCGAGAAGGCCTTCGGAAACTGGACCGGAAAGAATCTTGAACTTCCGAAATTGCAGGAGATAAAAAATCCGGCTGTTACAGAGATTGATCTTGTGGATGTTCCAAATGCGGTGCAATCAGAAATAACCGTTACCAATCTTGTGAGCCTGCCCATGAGCGATCCGGATTATTTTGCAGTGCTGCTGGCAAACCAGATTCTCGGTGGCGGAGGCGATGCCCGGTTATTTATGAACCTGCGGGAAAAACACGGATTCACCTACGGCTCTTATTCTTCTGTGGGATCAGGCAGATTCCAAACCAGTTTCAGAGCAACGGCCTCCGTAAGAAACGATAAAGTGGATAGCGCAGTAGCGGAAATTCTGAAGGAAATCCAAATTATCCGGACAGAAAAAGTTGGAGCCGAAGAACTGCGGGATGCCAAAGCACTTTACAGCGGAAGCTTTGCACTTAGCCTTGAAAATCCTGCAACTACGGCAAAGTTTGCCAGCAATATTCTAATAAACGGATTGAGCAAAGATTTCTATCGCACTTATTTACAAAAAATCAATGCCGTATCAGTCGATGATGTACAAAAGGCAGCGGAGAAATACTTTAATTATAAAAATACGAGAGTGGTAGTGGTTGGAAAAGCAGAAGTGGTGAAACCCGAACTGGAGAAACTGGGATATCCGCTTCATGTGTTCAACAAATTTGCCCAGCCGGTTGCAACCGGGACTCCCGAAAAAGTAGATGTTACCGCAGCAGATGTGTTGTCGAAATATATTCAGGCAATCGGCGGGGTGGACGAATTGAATAAGATCAAATCTATCCATAGCACCGGCACTATGGAAGTGCAGGGGATGAAGCTGAATGTGGATGAGAAGTTGTATTCGCCCAATCTCAGCTTGCTCGTACTTTCCATGAACGGACAGCAGTTGATAAAAAACGTTTTTGATGGTGAAAAAGGGTCTTTGTCACAAATGGGACAACAGATTGATTATTCCGCTGAACAACTAAAGGAAAAAAAGGATACGAAAGGACTTTTCAACCACGTGTTTTACCAGGAGGCAGGCTTTAAAACCGAAGTGGAAGGAGCAGACGTAGTTGACGACAAGAAGGCTTATAAGCTCAGGATCACTACCCCATCCGGAAGAACAACTACCGAGTGGTACGATGCCAATACCGGCTTTCTCCTGAAGTCTGCCGCCTCTACACAGGCGAATGGCCAGACTGTTGATCAAACATTTGAATTCAGCGATTACAGGAAGACTGATAATATTTATCTTCCTTACAAGATTGAACTTACTGTGAATTCTGCTGCAGGAAGCCAGGAAATGGAAATGCAACTCGATACGATTACACTAAACATGGACGTTTCAAAAGAAGATTTTAAGTAGCACGAAAATGTGCTCGATTAAAAAAGCTGTTCCCTTGTGGAGCAGCTTTTTTAGTAATGCGTATAAACCAGTAGGAATCCTACAACCGTAATGATTGCCATAGCTGTAAAAAACAGGTAGTCTGCCAAACGTCCTACCCACCTATACTTCGGCGCTCTTACCGCCATGTAAGACAAAAGCGAGGTAACTAAAAAAAGACAGGTATCAAAAGATAACACATTATCGGCGATTGTACTCACACTCGTTTGCAGTGCCCTGAATAAGGCAACGATGGTGGCACAAACGCCGCTCATGGTGATTGCACCAATGAATATCAGTTCATATTTTCCTGAATTGTCGTCACTCATTCCCGTAAAAATAATACGAAAGCATAAACAAATGTAATCGCTGATTGTCTCGAAAAAAATCCTTAAAGGATCAATATTATTCCTGTCAAGGTAATCACACCGAGGGCAATAAAAAATACGTAATCGGTAACCGTTGCCATGCTCGTATATTTCGGATACTTTAAGTTCAGAAAGGAAAACAGGCTGCAAAACAAAAATAAACAGGTATCAATGCAGAGCACTTCGTCGGCAATCGTTTGAAGATCGGTATTCAGCGCCTGAAACAGTGCCACGATGGTGGCACACACGCCGGCGAGCGTGATGGAACCGATAAAGATAAACTGCGATCTTGCATTAACCTGTTCCTGATTCATCCACTAAAAATAAGAAAATTCTACAGTTCCAACCAGTTGTTTTTCTTTGTTGAACAGAATTTCCTTTTGCTTCAGTCCGTTTGGACCATACAAATATTTCCAAATCATATAATTTCCGGCACCTGAAACCTGCGTAAAGGTGGACACATTTCCGTTTTCGTCGTAAGTGAAAAGGAAGTCGGGCAATAACCTTGAAGCTCTCGGATTAAACCGCACAATGTCGGTGAGCCGGTGCTGGTCATCGTAATAATAGAAATAATTCTGCACTTTCACACCCTTTTTTATCCAATGTTCCTCCCCGATATTTCCATGTTCTTCTTTCACAAAATTGACTGTGGTGGTATCATTTTCGCC
Organism: Bacteroidota bacterium; assembly: GCA_023423835.1. Taxonomy (GTDB): domain Bacteria; phylum Bacteroidota; class Bacteroidia; order Chitinophagales; family Chitinophagaceae; genus JAFAEW01. The sequence continues at coordinate 27,751 of JAFAEW010000052.1, forward strand.
TTTGATAACCAGCATTTTTACCGGCAGATCATCTTCATAAAACCATTGATGCTGCTCCTTTGAAACGGAATTCATTGACTTATCTTCTGTAAGCATGCTGATGGTTTTCAACCGATTGCCCTCATACGTATAATCCACCGTGCTTTTAATCCGGTCAACGGAGTCAACTGTGCGTATGATTTTATTATCCAGATAGGTGGAAACTGAAATTGAGTTGCCGGTAGAAGGATATTCGGCCGTTGTGGTCACTTCGGTTTTCGATGAATTCAGTACCTGCTGCAGAAAAAAATGCTGCGTAATGCTCCCGTCCGCTTCATGGCTAATGGCTGTAACTTTCCCGACATTGTTTTCCTTGAGAAGGGCGAATTGCTTATTGGTTTGAGCTGTAGTCAGGATGTCATTATAAAAATATTGGGCCGATGAAACCAAAGAAAGCGTTGTAAAAACAAGTGTTGCAGCAAATAATTTCATGGGCCGAAATTACTTTTCGAAAAACAATCGGCTTGTTAAAATCAAATTCTTCTGTTTCTATTTTCCTACAATTTGGGGATAATGTACTTTTATTCAAAAAACTAACGTGTCTCATCTAAAGGAAAGGGTTGAAAAGAATTGTTTAAACTGCGGCACTATCGTTGCCGGGAGGTATTGCCAGGTTTGCGGACAGGAAAATGTACAGCCAAGGGAAAGTTTCTGGAACCTGAGTACGCATTTTGTTTATGACATCATGCATTTCGACGGAAAGTTCTTCAGCACCCTGAAATACCTTTTACTAAAGCCCGGCTTTTTAACTTCCGAATATATCAGGGGAAAAAGGGCCACCTATCTACATCCCATCAGAATGTATGTGTTTACTTCAGCCATATTTTTTCTGATATTTTTCAGTTTTATTTCAAAACCATCCAGCTTTTCAACTCATAAGATTGACACAGCTTTGGCTTCTACTTTTGAAAAGCTGCGAGATTCTTTACAGACCACTACCGATCCTGAAAAAAAACTGGAATATCAAAAGGCGGTGGAAAGTCTCAAATCACTTTATCCGGTTGTTGATTCGCTAAAGGACGAGGAAAACGGACCTGATTTTTTTTCAGATCAGCGAAAAGATCTTCCTGCTTCAATTGAAGCGTATGATTCAATCCAGAAAACACTGCCCGATTCTTCAAGAGATAATTTTCTGGAGCGGATGATCAACAAAAAAAGAATCGAAAAAAACAGCACCGATCTCGTTACAAGAGAGGAGTTTTCGAAAGTATTTCAGGAACGTTTTCAGCATTCAGTTCCTCAAATGCTTTTTGTTTCTCTGCCATTGCTGGCCTTGTTGCTCCAATTGCTCTTTATCCGGCATCGCAAAGAATTGTACTATGTTGATCATCTGATTTTTCTGATACACGTGTTTATCGCGTTTTTTATCTCAATCCTGATTTATAATGGCTTCCATGCTTTATATGAAGGCACGCATTTCAAGCCCTTTGACTGGATTGCCACATTGGTAACCTTGTATCTCACGATCTATATGGTTCTCGCCATGCGAAACTTTTACCGTCAGGGAATCATTAAAACAATTATAAAGTTCTTTCTGTTCGTTTTTGCCGGCACAATAATCATTTCGATCCTCTTATTAATTTTTATCTTTATTTCCTATTTACAGGTGTAGTATGGAAAAAGAAGCAACGGCATTTTTGAGATTATTGGAAATAATGGATGATTTAAGAGAAAAATGTCCATGGGATAAGAAGCAGACAATACAATCACTTCGTGCAATGACAATCGAAGAGACCTATGAACTTGCCGAAGCGATCAATGAGGAGGACTGGAAAAACCTCAAAGAAGAATTAGGCGATCTTTTACTGCATATTGTTTTCTATTCAAAAATCGCCACAGAACAAAAGCAGTTTACCATCACCGATGTTTTAAACGGTATCAGTGAAAAACTGATCAACCGTCATCCACATATCTATGGGCAAATTGAAGTGAAAGATGCAGAAGAAGTAAAAAGGAATTGGGAAAAAATAAAGATTTCCGAAGGGAAAAAATCAGTTCTTTCGGGCATTCCTTCTTCTATGCCATCATGGAATAAAGCACTGCGCGTGCAGGAAAAAGCAAAACAGGTTGGTTTTGAATGGAAAAACACGGAAGATGTATTTGAAAAAGTAAAAGAGGAATTGAAGGAATTTGAAGAAGCAAGGCTGGAAAACAACCGCCAACACCTGGAAGAAGAATTTGGAGATATCCTTTTCAGCCTTCTCAACTATGCACGGTTTTTGCAGATCGAACCCGAAACTGCTTTGGAAAAAACCAACAGAAAGTTTATTTCCCGTTTTCAAAAAATGGAAGCCATTGCAACAGAGGAAGGAAAATCACTTCCCGATTTGTCGCTGGAGGAAATGGATCGTATCTGGAATAAAATTAAAAAAGAGAAATAGCCAATTTGATCAGCATTTTAAAACATTCTGCCTACAAACACGGATACCTGTTTTTTATGGCTGCATGGCTATACACCATCTCATTTCTGTTTACCAACTACCTCTCATTTGATTCCAACTCCGAAAAGGTTGCAAAAACGATCAGTCATTATATTGCTAATGAGGAAAAGAAGTACAATGAGCTCATCGGGGATTCAACAATAATATCAGGAATTATCAGTGATAAGCCCTCTGAAATCAAAAACAGTCTTATGCATTCGGAAGCCGGCATTTTCACTTACGCTGTAAATGATCTCGGCAATCCGGTCCAGATTTATTGGAATACCAACGCGATGAGCGTACCCGAAAAAGATGTCTTGTGGCCCGATGGAAAGTACTTCGTGCATTATGAGGATGGATATTTTATGTTGATGAAATCTACCATCACCAGAAGCAGAAACGATTATATCATCATCAGTCTTATTCCTGTTTACTGGCAGTTTGCGATTGAAAACGAGAACATTCAAAGCCGCTTTGCCGTGACGCCACAAATAAAACTGAATTACCAGATCTCTATGGAGTCAGGGCGGCCGGTAAAAAACTCTACCGGCAAAACCTTGTTTTATATTGAGAAAAAACCCGGGGCAGGAGAAGATCATCCCGGTACTACTTCAATTGCATTAAGGGTAATCGCCATCATTTTTCTGATGGTTTTTGTGAATGCCATCGCCACAGATCTGTCAATATCTATCGGATTTGCCGCAGGGTTTTTCTTCCTTTTCTCGCTTATAATTGTCACGCGATCGCTCACTTACTTTTTTCACTTTCCCTTTGATTACAGCAAGCTCTATCTGTTTAGTCCAACCGTCTATGCTTCCAGTAATTTAAACCGTTCACTGGGCGATCTTCTGATCAATTCGTTGCTGCTTTTCTGGCTCGTAAGTTTCATTAAATTCAATGCGTTTAAGAAATCCTTTCCACCGGAAAAGCTGAAAAAACCACTCAACGCCATCCTTGGCGTTACCGCTCTGGCGTTGATTCCCCTTTGTACAATCGCGTTGGCATCTTTTCTCAGCAGCCTCGTGAATAATTCAACCGATACCATCATTTCATTTGAATTTACAAACTTCTTTTCACTCAATATTTATACAATCATCAGCTTCGTCATCATCTGCTTTTTGATCGTAAGCTATTTTTATATATCGCAACTACTCGTAAAACTATCGCTGTTTTTAGAGGCAACGCTCTACTGGCGCATCATCATTTTACTGGCATTTTCGTTTCTGATTTTAAGCCTTCAGATTTTTGTTGAAAACGATGCCCTGCTCAACTTCATTCTTGTGGCATGGACGGTTTTTTTCTACACAATAGTTTCACTTAGAAAAGAAGATATCCCGTATTCATTTTATGAATCTTCCTTCTTCATGCCCTGGTGTATATTCTTAATGGCATCGGTTTCCTCCTATCTTATTTACCAGAATAAGGTGCTTGAAATGCAGAAAAGGGTGAAGATTATTGAGAAACTTAACATCGAATCTGATCCATCCACCGAACGGCTCATTAATGTTGCACTGAGTAAATTCAGCAGTTACCTCAACGAAAATAATTTCTATAAGTTCTATAACCGCTACACCAATGAGTTATTAAAAAGTACGATCACAAACAACAATTTTTCGGGTTACCTCAACAACTTTGAAACGCACATCTACACCTATGATTCTTTGGGCTATCCGTTATACAATGAAGATTCTACCTCTTTCAATACCATTGAATCGGTCATCTCCAATCAGGGAAGTCTAACCGCAACCCCGGGGTTGTATTACTATGAGAACGGAAGCGAAAATTTCAGCTACATCTATGAAAAGCAGTTGCATAAAAACGATTCGGCCACGTTGGGCTACATCTTCCTTTTTATGCGGCCGAGGGTTTCGAGTCAGATGAGTCTTGAACCGCAGTTGTTCCGCCAGCTGGTGAATGACATTTCTAATATCAACAGCGATTATGCTTATGCGGTTTATACTAAAAATGTGCTGGTTAAAAGCACCGGCAATTTCAACTTCAGCGATACGATCGTAAACAGTGAGGTTCCAAAATTCGGTCAGGAATTCAGAAGAAAAAATGATTACAGTGAGCTTTGGTTTAACGGCGGCGATAACAAAGTGATTGTAGTGGTAAAAAAGAGCAACTGGTTTTCTGAATCCGTAACTTTTTTTGCCTACCTCTTCGGGATATTGATCGTCCTGATTCTTGCACAGCATTTCCTCACCAAAATTATTAAGACAAATTTCAAATGGGCGGAAATTCAAAAGATTTTCCGGTTTAATATCCGAACACAGATTCAGACCATTATCGTGCTGGTAAGTATCACCTCATTCGTTGTAATCGGTATCACTACCATCACCTTTTTCATCAACCGGTTTAAACGAAGCAATGAGGAGAAACTGCGATCAACATCACAGATTATTGTAAATGAGATCGAACAGTTGCAGCGGAATTTCTTCACGGTGAGCGACAGTATAAATATCAGCAGTTTTGATGTAAATACTGAATTGCAAAACCAGATCATTCAGATTGCGGAAACGCATAATACCAATATCAACTATTTCGATGTATCGGGAAATCTTATCGTTTCCTCTCAGAAATATATTTACGATAATGGAATTATCAGCCGCAAAATGGATCCGCATGCTTATTACCAAATGCATTACAACCGCAGTACTCAATATCTGCAGGAAGAAAATATTCTTGATTACAAATTTCTGAGTATCTATATTCCGATAAAAAATGAGGACGGTGCAACCATCGCGTTTTTAAACATCCCCTTCATCAATTCGGAAAACGAGTTGAATCAGGAAATATCGAACTTTCTTATTACGCTGGTAAATCTGAATGCACTCATTTTTATCATTGCCGGAGGTATCGCTATCTGGATCACGACACGCATCACCTCCTCCTTCACTTTTATTGGAAACAAGATGAAGGCTATAAGCTTTGGCGCCGGCAACGAAGAAATTCAGTGGAATAAAAATGACGAGTTGGGTGAACTGGTTTCGGAATATAACAAAATGGTGCGAAAGCTGGCCGATAGTGCGCAAGCGCTGGCAAGAAGTGAAAGGGAAGGCGCGTGGCGTGAGATGGCAAGGCAGGTGGCACATGAAATAAAAAATCCGCTCACCCCGATGAAACTGAGCATTCAGTATTTGCAAAAAGCGATCGATAACAACGCGCCCAACGTAAAAGCACTCTCTTCGAAAGTTGCCACCACGCTCGTTGAACAAATAGACCAGTTATCGAAAATTGCGGGCGATTTTTCACAGTTTGCGAACATCTCGAATGTGAAAAAGGAAAAGTTTGATTTGAGTGATGCGCTGGCCACAATAATTTTATTATTCGAAGCCGATTCCAGAATTGAAATCGACTACCGCAAGGAAGAGGGAAATTATATAGTGGAGGCTGACAGAACCCAGATGAACCGGCTGTTTACAAATCTCATTAAAAACGCAGTGGAAGCTTATCCACCGGAAGAAACGGCGCAGATAATTATTGTTCAAACCCACGGGGAAGAAAATTGTCTCATCTCTATCAGCGACAAAGGAAACGGAATTCCAAAAGATATGGTTCCCAAAATATTTACACCAAACTTTACAACAAAATCCTCCGGAACGGGATTGGGACTTGCCATTTGCAAGGGGATTGTGGAAAGCGCAAACGGACAAATATGGTTTGAAACCGAAGAGGAAAAGGGAACCACTTTCTTCGTTCAGCTTCCGCTTGTAGAATAACTCTCCTTCAGTGATGTGAAAAGATCACCGGGTTTTCATCAAGCTATTTTTACCGGAATGCGACAAACACAATAAGACCGAACCGCTTCGGATTTGCAAATACGTTTTCCAATTCGCTTAGGATTTTTTCCGTCGCAATTCTATTTGTCCGTCCACAATCCTCACGTCGAATGCCGGCTGCGGCTCGGTTGCCGGACCTTCCACCACACTTCCATCTGCAAAGGAAAAGACCGATCCATGCCAGGGGCAGCGAACTTCACCGCCATCCAGTAACTCGCCTTCGCAAAGCGGACCTCCCAGGTGCGAGCAGGTATTCGCCAGCGCGTAAATGCGGCCGTTTTTCCGCGCCAGAACTACCGGAACTTCTCCTGCCTGCACGCATTTCATGCAGTTTTCCGCCAATTCGTTTTCGGGTAGAACCGCCACAAATTCCTCCGGATATTCTATTGAGGTAGCTGTATGATCTACGCCAATTTGTTCTGCAAATACAAGATGTCCTCCCAGGTAGGCGGCGGCCGTCATAATTCCATATCCTGCCATAGAATAAGCAATTGCCGTTTTTCGGTTCGTCCGTTTCCTGCGCAACAGGATAGAAGTGAGGTACAGGCCGGTGGCGGCAATGTTTAATAATCCGTGCATCAGGCCCAGCCGGCGCTTTTTTTGGGTGGTTCCTGTCCAGTCTGTCAGTCCTGCAACAGCAGCTCCGGCGGCACCAGCCAGTCCGATGCCGATAGCTGCATCGGCGCCGGAAGCGTATTTCTCCTCGCCCGCCAGTTCCATTCCATCTAAAATGGCGGCAACTGTCCATGCGCCAACGGGCACATCTGTGAGAACAGGATGCAGCGGATGACCGAGCCAGGTGCCATGAAGAAAGTTTTTCGCGGCTTTACCTGCATTGCCGCCGGATTCAAAGGCTTTGATAACAGCCGGCTGGACCACAGCGCCGACCTCATCCAGCCACTTCTGATTGTCGATAGCGTCGATAATTGTTTTTTCAGACATTTTTTCGATTTTGATGGTTTAAATGTGTTTTATGATCCATGTTCAATTTACATTCCATCCGTTTTCGGTGTTTTTACCACCCGGATGGGCAACAAAATCACAAAAATCAGGATCGACGGCTGATTGAGGAATGCCGGGCTTACAGCCCTTGGCATTATATGAATGAAATTATCCCCGGCCCTAACGGACCGGGCTCGGGAGTTCCGGGCTTACAGCCCTTAGACTTAGTCACAACCCGTTAATCCCCCAGGGCCAACGGCCCGATATTCCACAGCCCCGTCTGTCAGGGCGGGGATAACAAACAGCAACCGGCCTAGTAATCGATCAGGGCCAACGGCCCGACATTCGATAACCCCGTCCGTCAGGGGATGGATTCAGTGGAAGATGAATGTTCATAATAATTTTTTTAATCTGATCGCTTCGGGGTGTTATTTTTACCGGTGGAATGCGCATCTGTCCACTTCAAAAAGTACTCAAAAACATGAAATCTTCACTTTTCGCATTTTTGCTCCTGCTACAACTTTTTTCCTGTTCCGACGTAGAAAGCGGGAAAGCCGATGAAAATGCCGGTTCGGCCGCAGTAACTGCAAAGGAAAATCCCGATTATTGGTATTCCGTTTTCAGCGGCAGGATTAACAATAAAGAGTATGTTCTATATTTAAGTAAAGGCGAAAACTACAACGGATATTTTTTTGACTTAGAAAACAATATCCCGGTCAACGTTTACTCCAACATTCAGGATTCGCTGAAGGATGACAGCCTCATTCTGAACGGCGGCAATCATTACATGTCGGTTCAGCTAAACGCCGTCCTTCGCAATGGAACGATCGATGGCAATCTCACATTCGAATCTCCGACTGCGGCAAGCCGGTCGTTTTCTTTTCAGTTGGATGAGCAGAAGGGGTACACTCCTTTTGAATTTTACTTTGTGAAGGGTCATGCTTCGGCACCAAAGAAATTAAACAATGAATCTACGGCGGACTACCGCTTTGGAACGGTCTGGCCGGCACGCGATCTTCCCTCGACTCTCCCGTTGAAACAATATATTGTGTCGAAGATCGATAGTCAGACCCAAATGGTCTCCAATCCACTTGCGCTATTGGAAAAGGCCAAAAGCTCCGCCATCAGTTCGTGGCAACAGAATATGGATACTTTAACGGCCGCCACTGCCGGCGATTTGGGACTGTCTTTGTCGCAGGAAAATGAAAACACGATTTCGGTACTTCATGAAGACAGCGCCTTCCTTTCAATCGCAAACTTTACCTATGAATATACGGGAGGCGCACATGGAATGCATTTTACGGAAGTTGTCAATTTCAATAAGCAAACAGGAAGACAAATTCTATTAACCGACCTGCTTACCAAGCAAGGAATCAATGCACTCCCCCAACTGTTGGAAAAGGCTGCAAGAAGAGCATTTGAAATCAAATCGGGATCTTTGGAGCAGAATGGCTTTTTCGTAAACCAGATTAAACCATCCAACAGCTATTATTTTTCCAACGGCGGCATCGGATTCTATTACGCGCCCTACGATCTGAAATCGTACGCAGAAGGTGAAATCATTTTGTTTATTCCGTCATCAGATCTTCAGCCATACCTGAAAAAAGAAAAGTAACAATAGCTAAGGAAGGAAGATTTCAGCAGTAAAAAAGAGTTTTGCATGTCCTCCGATGCGCACTTTTCCCTTCAGATCTCCACACCAGAGGATACCGGTTCGTTTTGAAAGCTGCTTTGCCCGAAGCGTTGATTTGCCTAATTTCTTACTCCAGAACGGGACCAGAGTTGTGTGTGCAGAACCGGTAACAGGATCTTCGTTTACGCCCACTTTCGGAGCAAAAAAACGGGAAACAAAGTCGTAATCCTTTCCTTCGGAAGTTATGATCACGCCCCTTGCATCGAGCGAGTTGATGTTCGCCAGGTTGGGCCGGGCATCCGTTATCTGATCTTCATTTTCATAAACGAGCATATAATCCGTTTTTCCCTTAAATGCCGCTATCGGCCTTTCCTTAAAACAATTGCTTAATTCTTCCGTAATCGGCACTTCTTTAAAATCATCTGACGGAAAGGTTAGATCAAGCCGGTCGCCGGATTTTGTAACCGTTAAGTCGCCTGATCGCGGAGAAAAGAAATCGATCCTGTCTCGCCCGCTTTCCCCGAAATTGAAAATCACGAAGGCAGACGCTAAGGTGGCGTGTCCGCAAAGATCGACCTCGGCTTCGGGTGTAAACCATCTCAGTTCATACTGTTCATTCGCCTTTACATAGAAAGCCGTTTCCGAAAGATTATTTTCATTTGCAATCTTTTGCATCAATTCCTCCCCGGGCCATTCTTCAAGGGGAACAACGGCGGCAGGGTTTCCCGAAAAAAGTTCGGAAGCGAAAGCGTCAACCTGATACATTTTCAAACGCATAACCAACGATTTAAATGTGGAATATTACGGGCGCTTTTCATTTTGCTTTTTCAAAAAAGTCTCAAATGATTTCAGGCCAAAGCTGCTCAGATTATTAAACCTTGTTAATCCGGCTTTTTGCGCAACTAAAACACCGTAGCGCACATTTTCAAATTCTTCAATACTGTGAGCATCGGGATTGATAGAAAGCATTACTCCTTTTTCAAGACAGTAATCTACCCATCTCCAATCGATGTCGAGCCTTCTCGGATTTGCGTTGATCTCGATCACCACATTATTGGCGGCACAGGCATCAATGATTTTTTGGTGGTCAACAGGATAGCCTTTGCGCTTCAACAGCAGCCGGCCGGTCATGTGTCCCAGGATATTGGTAAATGGATTTTCAATTGCGGAGATAAGACGCTGCGTGGCCTTCTCTTCATTCATCTTTTGGTTAGAGTGGATAGATGCAATTACGAGATCGAAGCTTGCTAATACAGCATCGGGATAATCGAGACTGCCATCGTTTAAAATATCAGATTCGATGCCCTTGAAGATTTTGAAAGGTGCAAACTTCTCATTGAGATCATCGATCTGCCGGTGTTGTGCTTTGATCCTCTCTTCGCTGAGACCATTTGCGTAAAAAGCAGATTTGGAGTGATCGGTTAAAACAAGGTATTCCAGCCCCGTTCGTTTGGCCGCCTCCGCCATTTCAGCAATATCATAAGCGCCGTCGCTCCATTTACTGTGACTGTGGATGATTGCCTTTACTTCTACCGGCTGTAATACCGGCGGCATCTTGTGTTCTTCAGCAATGCCGATGATGTTGGGGTCTTCCCGCATATAGGGTGGAATGTAGTCCGTTCCCGCCTTCAAAAAAATATCGTCTTCAGAGCGGTATTCACCTTCGAATGGAAAACGTCGTTCCCATTCTTCAAAAAAACCGGGACTGCTACTTTTCTGAAAGACGAGGGCTTGCCAACCCTGCGGATCAATAAAATAAAAGCTGATTAGCAGATGATCTGCATTGCGAAAGGCTGATCTCGATTCTGTTTCAATTTCAGGCTGAAGGTTTTCCAGGGATAAAAACCCGGACACCTCTTTCCGGTCGGCAGTTGTCACAAATTCTACTTCATCTACTATTTCCAGTTGCCGCGCAAGATCACCGGTGAGTGCGAATTTCTCATGGGGAAATTCTTTCTTCAGCCGGTTAAGTAATCCGAGGCTGTATTTTTCCACCTGCGCAAAAAGGAAACGGCCTTCGTGGCTCGACAAGTATTCAATGGTTTCCTTAATATTCTGCTGCGTTTTTTCGCCAAATCCTTTCAAAGATGACAGCCGGTTTTCGTTGCACGCATCGAGCAATTCCGCAACTGATTCAATGCCCGATTCTTTCCACAGGAACCCGATTTTTTTGGGACCGAGTCCTTTAATCTTCAACAGTTCGAGTACACCCTCGGGCGTCTTCGCAAGATATTCATTGAGGATCGAGAGAGAGCCGGTTTCCTGGAGATCGATAATTTTCTGACCAATGTTTTCACCGATATTTTTAATGGCAAATATTTTCTCTTTTGAAAGGGTTGAAAGTTCCACCGGAAGGGTCTCAATCGTATAGGCGGCAATCGAATAAGACTTAGCTTTAAAACTGTTTTCACCGTGAATATCCATCAGTTTGGATAAAAGAGTGAAATGATCGGCTATTGCGTTATTATCCATCCTGCAATTTATGGAAATAAAAAAAGTCCCTGATGGGACTTTGGATAATCTTTTAAATTGTGACCGTCAGGACTGCTTGTTGTCAGACTTTGTAGCTGACTTTTTTGTTGCTGCTTTTTTAGGAGCAGTTTTCGTAGCTGTCTTTTTAGGAGTAGCTGCTTTTTTGGTAGCTGCCTTTTTAGTTGCGGTTTTCGTCGCAGTTTTTGCGGTAGCTGATTTCTTTGGAGCGGCTTTTTTCGCTGCCTTTTTCGGCGCAGCTTTTTTTTCGGCTGCTTTTTTAGGAGCAGCTTTTTTGTCGGCCTTCTTTGCAGTTGCCATGTTGTAAAATTTAATTGGTTAGTAAATATGTATTAAAATTACAACAATAACTGAACTACAAAAATTAATTTTCGGGTGAATAAAACTTTATTCAGCCACGAAAGGCGCCACGGAAACAGTAGTTCTGTCGAGACGACCTTTTTTGAATTCTACCAATCCATCGGTTAAAGCGAATAAGGTAAAATCTTTACCCATTCCAACATTTTTCCCGGGATGATAAACCGTTCCTCTCTGACGAAGAATAATATTACCGGAAGTAGCCGGCTGTCCTCCGAATATCTTCACTCCTAACCGTTTGCTTTGCGAATCACGGCCATTTTTTACGCTACCTTCACCTTTTTTATGTGCCATAAAAAATAATTTGAATTTTCAACAATTTTTTAAACGCTTCTTAAGCGATACTTTCGATTTTTAATTGCGTGTATTGGGTACGGTGACCGTGTTTCTTGCGAAATCCTTTTCTACGTTTCATCTTAAAGGCGATCACTTTATCACCCTTTACCAGGTCGTTTACAATTTCTGCTTTCACCGTTGCATTTACTGCATTTCCAACAGAAAACTGACCATCATTGTTCAACATCAACACCTCATTGAATTCAACCTTATCGCCCTTTTGTCCGGCGATGTGCGGAACATAAAGTTGCTGACCTTCCTGTACCTTGAACTGCTGACCTGCTATTTTTACAATTGCTAACATGATCTTTAAAAATTAGGACGGCAAAGGTAAGCATTTCCATTAATAAACCTTCAATTGAAAATTAAAAATATTTAAAGCTTTTATTTATTGTTACTTTTGAGGTAACGGTTGCATTTTTACGTATTTTTTTCATGAAATGCCATAAATACGCATGAATATAAAATCTCTGGTTGCCAAACCTTATGCAAACATGGTCTGCAGTAAGATTCACAAAGGAATGGAAACCGCCCTGGAAGACCAGCAAACAATTTTCAAACAGCTTATAAAAGCTGCCAAAGATACCCGTTTCGGGAAAGATCATCATTTTCATTCCATCGGTTCTTACGAAAACTTTGTATCAAAAGTTCCGATCCGCGATTATGAAGAACTAAAGCCTTACATCGATAAGATCCGGGAAGGACAGGAAAATGTGCTCTGGAAAGGAAAACCGCTTTACCTCGCAAAGACGAGTGGCACAACCAGCGGAACGAAATATATTCCCATTACCAGGGACTCGATCGACAACCATATCCAGACCGCGAGAAATGCGCTGCTTTGTTACATTGCCGAAAAAGGTAACGCCGATTTTACTTCTGGAAAGATGATCTTTCTAAGCGGCTCTCCTGTATTGGAAAGAGTGGGCGGCATTCCTACCGGCAGACTGAGTGGAATCGTAAATCATCATATTCCCGTTTATCTCAAGGGAAATCAGCTACCGCGTTATGAAACAAATTGCATTGAGGATTGGGAAACGAAACTCGACAAGATTGTGGAGGAAACCGTTCACCAGAATATGACGCTCATCAGCGGAATTCCGCCCTGGATGCAGATGTATTTTGACAAAATCATTGAAAAAACCGGCCGGAAGGTGGGCGAAGTTTTTCCAAACTTTAATTTAATGGTGCAGGGAGGCGTAAATTTTGAGCCTTATAAAAACAAACTGTTTGAAAGCATCGGCAGAAAGGTTGATACAATAGAGCTGTTTCCTGCCAGCGAAGGATTTTTTGCTTTTCAGGACAGTCAGAAGCAGCCGGGCTTATTGTTGAATACCAATTCGGGAATATTTTTCGAGTTCGTTCCCGCAGGTGAAATTATGAATGAAAATCCAACGCGGCTGAATCTGAGCCAGGTTGAAAAAGATGTCAATTATGCATTGATTATCAACAGCAATGCCGGATTGTGGGGCTATAATCTCGGTGATACGATAAAGTTTGTATCCTTAAATCCTTACCGGATTGTAGTAAGCGGAAGGATCAAACATTTTATTTCAGCCTTCGGCGAACACGTAATCGGTGAGGAAATTGAAAAGGCGATCATGACCGCCATGCAAGAGGAAAAAGTGGGCGTTACCGAGTTTACCGTGGCGCCAATGGTTCAGCAGGGCGAAGGAAAGAGTTATCATGAATGGTTCATCGAATTTGAATCGATACCGGAGAATATTGACCGGTTCGCACAAAGGATCGATGATGATCTCAGGAAAAGAAACAGCTATTACGACGACCTGATCAAAGGCAATATTTTACAACCGCTGAAGATACGTCCCGTGAAAAAAAATGCTTTCATCGATTATATGAAATCCATTGGAAAACTGGGCGGTCAAAACAAGTTACCGCGACTGAGCAACGACCGCAAAATCGCCGATGCCCTGCAGCCTTACCTCGTCTCCCGGGCTGTTTCAGGCGAAAATGGTAATCGATAAAAATCCCGCTTTGGCATGTGCCGGATTCTAAAGCGCAAACCGATTAAATCCAAGCGGTTCAGCCTATGATCGCTTATAAAAAAAAACGATGAATATTTTTAAAAAAAATATTTTCCGGTTGCATTTTTTCTGGGAAACTATGATTTATTTTACAGATAAATCACAAAGCGGAAAAACACCAAGATCGTTTCCCCAATTAAATTGTTAGTCATGAAAAAGCCCGTAAACTATTTCCTTTTTATTTTAGGAACCAGCATGTTGTGCACCCTCGTTTCCTGGAATTTTTTCACCGCCCATAAGCCTCAATACGATCCGTCTTTCCCATTTGAAAAGGGAATTTCGCATCCGGTGGCAGCGGCAGCAGAAACAGAAACTTCCCCTTCCTCAGCAATTTCCGCTGCCGAAGATGTATTGGTTCAGAAAATTCCGGGCGACGGCTACCATCTCCTCCTGATGGCCTTTTACCCAGCGGAAGATTATCCTTCCTCTCGTGAGATATTGATTGGAAATGAAACGCACCCGATCGTGCTGAAAGACGACGGTAAGGGTTATGATAAAGCAGCGGGTGACGGTTATTTTACCGCTAAAATTCCGGCCAACGTACAGTTGTTTCGTAAACAGGCAATCGAACTCAGCCGCGAACGGAAAATGGCGGGAGAAAAGCCAATCCGCTTCATCAACCGCGCTATGGTATTCACCGATGATGCATCGGAAATAGACCTTAACTGGTTTGATCAGAATAAGGCAGTTTCCATCGGCAATCTTTCTCAGCCGTTGCTGAGCAATAAACTGGTGGACAGTTTGAGATCAAACAGCATCTTCATCACGAGCAAACTGGTAGTTGAAGATCCGGCAAGAACCTGGAATCCATGTGCGCAAACCGGAAATCTCAATGGCTGCTGGTCGTTCAACACTATTTTCAGACAGATCGCCTCACAAGATCCACAACATATTGCCACCGATGCAGAGGTTTCGGACCTGGTAAAAGGCTGGTTAAACAACTGGTCGACCACGAAAATTATCAACGGCGATACTGTTGCTGCCCGTACCGCTGTAAAGGATAAAATCTTAAATCCCTGGCTTTTGAAAAGTAAAAATGCCGGCGCTCCGAAAGGGCAGCTCGATATGCGTTTTGCACCTTTCAAGTTAACCAGCATTCTGAACCGCTTTGATCTGAGGAAACGATTTTCAGAGATCCCGGCCGGACAGAGCCGTTTGACATTCTGCCTGATTGATAGCGGATGTACAGCCGCCGAGCCGTTTACCTTCATTGTTGAATACAATAATAATGTAAAGGACGATTGCGATTCATTGCTCGTTTGGGCAAAAGAGTGGTTTGATCTGAAGAATTATACCCTCGGATCTCCGGCCTACAACCAGGCATTGGAAAACATCACCAACCAGTTTTTATTGTGCGGATCAAATACCAAAAGAACCAATCAAAGCTGTTTGAGTACAGTGAGAACGAATGACCGCTATTTATCGCCCCAACCGATAGTATGCGAATTCAGGGAATTTATTTTAGGAAAGAAGGGTACTTTAACGCCCAACACGGTGGCACAGATTCCGGCCGACAAATACAATGCGCATGTTGACAATCCCGATGTGAGAAACATGGTTGCCTATATCAACGCCAACAAAAAAGCCATCATTGATGACGATTATACAATTCCGAAAACGTTTCCCGACAGTTCCACTTTCTTTTTAGCCGGCGTTGCGCACATTTTGGGAAATACGGTAGGTGATCCCAATATTAAAAGCGTTTACTTTTGGGACGGCGTTGAAGAAAGGCATACAAAATCGTTTATTACCAACAGCACCACCCGCCAGGTTTTCTCATTGAATACCTGTACCGGCTGCCATGCCGGAGAGCTTCAAACGAACTTTACGCATGTTGATCCTGTATTTTTCGGAACGGAAGCTACATTGTCAGGATTTTTAACCGGTCGCCCCGGCCAGGGAGGAGCCTATGATGCGGATCTGAATCCCGATAACGACAGCATGATGGTAAAAGATCCTGCCCTGCGCCCTTCAGCAGATAATCCTGCGATCCGGTTTTTCAACGACATTTTGAGAAGGGCGAAGGATCTGAAAAACATTGTGACTTCTCCCTGTGGAGATGTTTTCCAGTTGCGGGACGAGCTCATGTTTCATCCAACTTCGATGGTACACTAAACGATCGATACCTGATAAAAATCAGCTTTTCACATCCATTTCAAATATTTCGGAATCGGGGGTGGCGGCGGTTTTTTGAAACCGTGCGAGCAGTTCATCGATTTTCAATCGATATTGATCGAGGTTATTTCGTTCTTCATTGATAAAGGCATTGTCTTCCAGTTTTCCCACCACTTTTTCCAATTCTTCCTGATTATCATAGATCATCTTCCTGAACGGATTGGAGTAATCCTTTGCCCGGGATTTATAAATATTATTGACGATCCATTCCCTTGTTTTCAAGGCATCCCGAAGGACTTCCGCCAGCTGATCCGTTGTAATCCTGTGTAAGGGCAAGCCTGTTATTTCCGCCAGGGAAGCGAGACCGTGCATCATCTTATCTTTCGGATATTCATCAGAAAGCTCGTTGTAAACAGTATGCAGATGGTCCCATGATCTTATTTTCCCTTCTCTCACTTTTTTCCTAATCTGTGCAATATCCTTTTTGGAGATAAGCTGTCCCCCCGCATTTTCCCAAACGGATCTTACCAGCTTTTTGGGAAGAGCATCCTGCAGGGCATGGATGGTTTGGATATTATTTCTTTCGATAAAATCTATTAAATGGCTGGCGCCGTAGTAATGGATCATCGATCTGAAGATCGGACGGGCGGTTCTGAGTTTCGTAAAGACGGTTTTTCTCTTTGAATTCTCAAATCCTTCCACTTCAATGAGTAAACTGTCGATAACCGGATCATCCTTTTCAAACAGTTCGGTTCCTTTCGCAACACAGTTTTCTTCCGTAAGAGTTGATTCCTCTCCCTCCTGTACCAAAAATGCTTTCCCGGTTGTGTAAGCAAACAATTGCAAAGCCTCAAACATTTCGTTTACCGTATCGGGAGCGAGATAATCGTATTCATTATTTTGAATGGGTGGAATATGTTTATCGCGATCGGCATATTTTTTTGAGTTTCGGGCCAGCGCGTAGAAATTGTACATAAACCAATAGCCCGGCATTACTTCCAGCCGGTCGTCACTTGCATTATTGCTCACGAGGCAAAACGGAACCTTTATATTCAGTTCATACAAATAATCGGCCTTCGCTAGAATGGTAAAGCAGGCAAATTGTGAATTGTGTTTGAGGCTCACGGTCAGTCCGGGCCAAAATCCGCGTTGCATTCTAATCTCGCCGTCTGCTCCTCTCGAATTATGGTTTGATCCGATGGTGGCTCCGGCGGGAATATTGCTTTGTCCCATGACCAGTGCGGCGCACAAAAACGAATTGTTGTGGTGCTGCTCATGGGCGGGAAAGATCAGGGAATTCAATACTTCACAACAGGAGATGGTTGAATTATTTCCCAGGTAGGAGTTGATCAACCGGGCCCCGTATTTCAACTGAGAATTGGAAGCCATGATAAAGCGCACCGCTTTTACGCCGTAAAAGATGCGACATCCGAATCCGATGATGCCGTTAACCAGTTCGCAGCCTTCGCCGATCTGCGTTGTACCTTCGGGACCGGAGTTGATGGTGAGATTTTTCAATTTATTGGCGCCCTTGATATAGGCATCACTTCCGACCCAGACGTCTTTAATGATCGCACAGTTTTTAATAACCGTTCTATCGCCCACTTTGCCGTAATATCCCCTCTCCTTTTTGAACTGACGGGTGGTAAATTCCTGGAACTTCTGCAGCAGCGGCTCATCGTCGCGGAATTTGCTCCAGAACCAGGCATCGGCGGGAAGCATTCCATTGAAGGGGATTACTTTGCGGCCGCCATTCTCGTTGCAGATCTCAAGCCAGATCCTCACTGACTCGTCTTCACCTTCCTTGATGATACCGTTTCCAAATTTGGCGTGATCGCTGGTTGCCAGTTCATTGACATTGGCAATGATCACCTCATTTCCGATGATATAGTTGGATAAATAGTTTACATTATCGACCACCACATTATCGCCAAAATCGCAACTGATGATGGTGGAATTTGAAAGTCCGACCGGCAGTTTCAGATCACTGAATTCGAGGCAAAAAGGCTCGAGTTTGCCGATGCGGACCAATCCGAAAAACTTGCAGTTTTTTACCAGTTCCGCATTAAAGGCGTCGCTTACGAGAATGTTGTTCCAGTTGTCGCTGGTATTTCCGTTTCTTACGAGCACCTCAATTTCAAAGGCGTTGAGGTTGCGGTAAGCGATTCCGCTCCGGTTTTGCAGGTTGCGCAAATAATATTCGTCTTTCCCTTTTGGTAAATATTCGGGTTTGATGAAATTGTATCCAAGATTTTGGACCGGTGCTTTGCGGATATGGTTTTTTTCCATTACGATTAGTTTTTTAGATTTTCAAGTCCGTCAACAGGTTCTTATTGATGCCATATGAACGGAACGATGAACGGAGCGTCGCAAGGGACGATGACCAATGAACCGAACCCTGACCTCCAAAAAAAATCTTCCTCTATTCTACGGTAACGCTTTTGGCGAGATTGCGCGGTTTATCCACATCAAATCCTTTCGCCACGCCGATATAGTAGGCCAGCAATTGCAGCGGAACCACACTGAGCATGGGCGCCACGATTTCGTCGGCCGCGGGTACCACAAAAACGTCATCTGAGAGCGAGCTCGAAAGGGTATCGCCGTCGGTAATGATGGAGATCACTTTTCCTTTTCTTGCCCTTATCTCCTGCATATTGCTGATGATCTTATGGTGATAAGAATCTTTGGTGGCAATAAAAACCACCGGAAGTTCTTCGGTAACCAGTGCGATGGGGCCATGTTTCATTTCCGCTGCCGGATATCCTTCGGCATGAATATAAGAGATTTCCTTCAGCTTGAGGGCGCCTTCCAGTGCCACGGCAAAATTGTATCCGCGGCCGAGATAGAGCGCATCGGAAGCGTCTTTATACTTCTCTGCCAGCTTTTCAATTTGTGCGCTTTGCTGGAGGATCACTTCTACCCTTTCAGGAATTTCGGATAATTCTTTGCAAAGTGCCTGAAAACGCTTTTCGCCGATTGTTCCTTTTTCCTTTCCAATCTTGAGGGCCACCATGGTGAGCACTGCCAATTGGGCGGTAAATGCTTTGGTGCTGGCCACGCCAATTTCAGGGCCTGCATGGGTGTAAGCACCTGCATGCGAAACGCGGGAAATGGAAGAACCTACGGCGTTTACAATTCCGAGAACGATGGCGCCCTGTTCTTTCGCCATTTCGATAGCCACGAGGGTATCGGCCGTTTCGCCACTCTGTGAGATGGCAATGATCAGATCACCTTTATGGATTACGGGATTGCGGTAGCGAAATTCGCTGGCATATTCCACTTCTACGGGAATACGGCAAAGTTCCTCGATCATATATTCAGCCACCAATCCCGCATGCCAGCTTGTGCCGCAGGCGATGATGATGATTCTGGGCGCATTTATGATTTCGGGGAGATATTTATCGATTCCGGCCATCGTAATGGTACCGTTATCTACATCCAGGCGTCCTCTTAAACAGTCGAAGATGGTTTGCGGCTGTTCAAATATTTCCTTCAGCATAAAGTGATCGTATCCGCCCTTTTCGATGGCGGCCAGATCCATATCGAGCTGGGTGATAAACGGTGTCTGGCGCTCATTTCCCAAATTCTTTAAAATGAGTTCATCCGGTTTTACGATGGCAATTTCGTAATCATTGATATACACTACTTCCTTGGTGTATTCAATGATAGGCGACGCATCGCTGGCAAGAAAATGTTCATTTTTGCCGATGCCGATAACGAGCGGACTTCCCTTTCTTGCTGCGACGATAGTGTTTGGATCGTCTTCATGTATCAATAAGATGCAATAGGCGCCTACAATTCTTTTCAGCGCAACCCTTACGGCTTCTTCGAGCGTTCCCTCGTTGTTCTTTAAAATATCATCGATAAAATTTAGCAGCACCTCGGAATCGGTATCGCTCTTAAATTCGTAGCCTTTGGCCAGCAATTCCTTTTTTATGGGAGCATAATTTTCAATAATACCGTTGTGGATCATTGAAATTTTTCCGCTTTGGGAAAGGTGCGGATGCGCGTTGCGGTCATTGGGCTCGCCATGGGTAGCCCAGCGCGTATGGCCGATGCCGGTTGTGCCTGAAAGATCTTTGCCGAGCAGTGATTCTTCGAGGTCGGCTACTTTTCCTTTCTTTTTGAAAATTTTAAGCCCCGTTCCGTTAAGTAGAGAGATGCCTGCGCTGTCGTATCCTCTGTATTCAAGGCGTTTAAGTCCTTTTACTATCACCGGGTAAGCCTGTCTGCTGCCGGTGTATCCTACAATCCCACACATAATTTTTCGTTTTTAAACTAAGATCTGTTGCTTCAGAAGCGTCAAACGGGTTTATAATTCAGGCGTCAAAAGTAGGATGAAATTGCTTTAAATGAAAAATACCCGAAAAATTTCTTCATTTTCAGCGTTTGCGGCAAACCGATGAAAAGATTGATCATATTTTCAAATTTTGTGGCGAAGAATGGACAAAAGGAGGACAATTTGCCTGATTTCTTCAAAACCTGATATGTAAGTTTTCAGGCAACATTCTTGTAAAATGATTCATAATGAGGCGTTTATTAATTATAGATGATGAGGAGGATACTCTGTTACTGCTGAGGATGATCCTCCAGAAAAAAGGGTTTGAGGTCGATATCGTTTCCTCCGGTGACCAGGCTTTACAACGAGCGGAAGAATACAATCCTGATATAATTTTACTGGACGTGAAGCTGGACAATAACAACGATGGCAGAGATATATGCCGGCAATTGAAGACCAATGAGAAAACCAGTAACAGCAGGGTGTATTTGTGCTCGGCCCATGCAAGTTTGCTTAAAAATGCAGGAAGCGATGAAGACGGCTTTATTCGTAAGCCGTTTAATGTGAACCACCTGGTACAGACGCTGTCCGGTTAAACCATCAGGCCGCCGGTTTTCTTTTGAAGGTGATGCGAAAGCGGTTTAAATTATCCCCGACACTTTTATAGGAGAGCGTTCCCTTATGCAATTCGCAGATGCGTTTTACGATGGGCAGACCTAAGCCGGATCCTTTTTTGTTCCTGGAATTTTTTCCTCTGAAAAACGGCAAAAATAACCTTTCAGTATCTTCCGGCGGAACAATTTCTCCTTTATTTTCCACTGTAACCCGGGTTTCAAGCTCATCTGCTTCTAAAACAAGCTGAACCTTTTTATCGGGAGAATACTGAAAAGCGTTTTTTATAAGATTGCGGATAGCTGATCGAAGCAGGGTTTCATTTCCCGGGATAATCAAAAATGCTTCCTGCTCGGGATCGGGATCAAAATCGAATGCAATATCAATTTCGGGCAGCAGCTTTTTGGAGGTGACGATGGTGTCGAAAACCACCTCATCAATCCGGATTTTTGGCCAGTTTTTAGAATATTGAACATTTTCATATTGCGATAACAGCAAAAGTGAATTGGTAAGATCGATCATCTCCTGCTGGTCTTCTTTCAGGGATTTCAGTACACTTACCGCTTCTTCCGGGGTGAGATTTTTTCGAAGGGCAGATTCGGTTTGTGCCAGCATGGTAGCAAGCGGCGTTCGCAGTTCATGCGATGCATGGTGCACAAAATTCTTTTGTTGCTGAAAGGCACGGGCAAGGCGGTCGAGCATATCATTGAAATTCGCGGCAATGATATAGATTTCGTTATGTTTCGCATTTCCCTTAGGAATGGTGATTTTCTGGTTGAGATTATTCTCCGTTATATGCCGCATCTGCGAGCTCAGATCTACGAGCGGACGGGTTACCCACAACACATAATACATGGCAAAGAGGGCTGTAAAAATGATTCCGCAAAGCGTAACCAAGACGATAATCCATCTGAGCGATTCTATTCTTTCGCGTCCGAATAGATTATTTCCAATGGCCATCACATACGCTTTATGACCGTTGGCAGTAACAAACATGCTGACTCCCTGCAGGCTGTCTTTCATGAAATTAACCGAGCCCGAATTCCTTGTTTTATGCAGCAGTTCGTTTGAAATCGGAAATTCGGAAGTAGAGGAATTCGTTACCAAAACATTTCCGGCAGAGTCGAGCAAGAGAAACTGGTAGCTTCTAACCGGCTCGAGAAAGAAGGAGTCACTCTTGTGTGGAAGTTGGAAATAATTGCTGAAAGCGGATTGCGCATAGGCCTCAAGCCGCTGGTCGAACCGGCTTTTATCCAATGAACTGTACGACAGCAAAGTAATGCCGAGGCAGATTATCAGAATTACGGAAACGATTAAAGTGAAAATAAGAACAAATCGGATTCTTAACCTCATATTGTCTGAGATTCACGGATAAAATATCCGAAGCCTGGTTTTGTGTGAATTAATTTGGAATCAAAAGGCTTGTCAATTTTGTTTCTGAGAAAACTGATGTAAACTTCAATGGTATTGGTGCCGGTGTCGAAGTTCAGGTCCCAGACTTTTTCCAGAATTTCATTTTTGGAAATCACCTTTCCCTTGCTCTTACACAGCAGCACGAGTAAGGCAAATTCTTTAGCGGTGAGACTGATAAATTTTCCCTGCCGGGTGATGGTTTTGTTGTTCATATCAATCTCGAGATCACCCACCACAATTTTATCTTCTCCTTCGGCCGCGCTTTCTGCCCGCTTTAGAAACACTTTGATGCGTGCAAACAGCTCATCGAAATGAAATGGCTTTACGAGATAATCATCGGCGCCGAAGTTGAAGGCATCCATCTTGTCGTTGATTTCTCCCAGTGCGGTTAACATGATGATGGGCACCTTGCCATTTTGTTGCCTGAATTCTTTACACAAGGCGAGGCCGTTTTTGTATGGAAGGTTAATGTCGAGCAGGATGACGGAATAATTGTGTTGTTTAAACAGCTTTTCAGCCACGGCTCCGTCATAGGCAACATCGGCCTGGTAGCCTTGTTGCATCAGTTCTTCCTGAATCACCTGGCTCAGTTTCGGCTCATCTTCTGCAATTAAGATCCTGTACGTGTTTTCCATTATGTGATATTCTGAATTTCGCTACAAAGTAGGAAAAATTATTAACATTAAAATAATTAAGGAATGTAAATAATTTCTTTCGCCGTTTCCGATTAGTCCGTTTACTAAAAATGATGATTTGTATTGAATTAAAAGGATAAAGGACGTGAATGGCCGGTGGATTTTCCGGCTGATCGAAACGAAACTTCTACTACAATTTATAAAGTGGAGCTGAGGGGAATCGAACCCCTGTCCAAACACCATCATCATAAGCTTTCTACATGCTTATTCCATTATTAATTGTCGGCATTAAACCGGAAACGGACCAACCAATTTAACGCTTAGCTGAATTGTCTTTTGATGCGCTCACAGCCTTACGCACCAGCATCCTGCATTTTTTTTGAGTCGGCGGCAGCTCCCGGTAGCAGAAAAACCTGCGCTGCGGCCCTAATGACTACTTAATCACTGATTAGGCAGCCATGGCAAACTGTGTATTGCCAGTTAAATGTTTGAATATTGAGATTAAAGTGCCGGTTATCCAACGCACTGCATGCTTACACCTACCATGATCTGCGCTGTCAAAACCTGTACAGCCCCGTAGTAGTTTGTTTCAAAGAACTTGATTATGGCCTGCAAAGTTAGGAAAACATTATTGAACATCTATAATTACATTTACCACTTTATGAAAGATTTTAATAGCCATGAAACCGATTACCGGCAGAGATTGGCAACCTTTTCAGAGCAGATTAAAACCATCAAAAGCCGGAGGAGCAAAATTGCCTGGCTGCGGCTCATTATTTTTGTTGCAACCATTTACCTGATAACGCTGACGTGGTACAGCTCAACCGCGGCCACGATCGCGCTTTTCATAGCGGGACTCGCCCTCTTTCTCCGGGCGATATCGTTTGACCTTGATCTGAAACAAAAGATGCAGCAACTCGAACTGCTTTGCCGGATAAACGAACGGGAACTGCGCTGGCTGAGCGGCAAATACGCGGAAGGACAAACGGGACTGCAATTTGCGGAAGATCCCCACCCCTACATCAATGATCTTGACATATTAGGTGAAAACTCATTATTTCAGTTTCTCAACCGCTGTACATCCGAAGGAGGAATGCGGCTACTGGCAAAACGATTACAAAATGCACAGAGCCCACAGATGATCCAGTCGATTCGCGAAGGCGTGAAAGAATTGGCACCAGAAATTGACTGGCGGCAACAACTCGAGGCTTACGGGCTGGAGAACCCCGTAAGCTTACGATCGAAAAACAAGATCGAAAAATGGCTGTTACTCCCTGCTATCTATACACAAAAAGGCTGGCCGGTGCTCACCTACATTTTTCCGGTAGTCGGTTTAACAACCATCTATTGCTATCTCGCTGATATTCTTTCGCTGGGTACAACCACGCTCGTCGTTATAGTGTTGTATTTAATTGCCCTTTCGGTCAGCAAAAAGATCACGGTGGTTTATGAAGCCGTTTCTGACATTGCCGGTGAAATCAACACCTTGTATTATCAGTTGAAACAGTTTGAATCCAAAAAATTTCAATCCGCCTACCTGGCCGCAGTACAGAAAAGCATTCAGACCGAAAACAGCGAAACAGCGGTACAGTCGATCCGGAAGCTGGAAAAAGTACTCAACCGTTTCGACGTCCGGCACAATATGCTCGCTTTTCCCGTTTTGAATACATTGATGTTGTGGGATTTGAGGCAGTTGATTGCACTCAATAAATGGAAGAAGCGAAATGAAAACAACATCCTGAAATGGTTTGATGCAATAGCGGAAGCAGAATATTGTTCAAGCCTCGCCAGCTTGCATTACAATGAACCCGGCTGGATCTTTCCAACGGTTGCCCAAAATTATTTTACACTCAAAGGCAAGGAGATCGGGCATCCGCTGATTGAAAAAACCAAAAGGGTTGACAACACATTTTCCATTGAAGGCAGCGGAAAGATCGGGCTGATTACCGGCTCTAATATGGGTGGAAAAAGTACGTTTCTAAGGAGCCTCGGGATCAATATGGTACTGGCTTTAATGGGATCTCCGGTTTGTGCGACGCAATTTGAAGTATCTGAAGCGAGGTTGATGACGAGCATGCGCATCAGTGATAACCTTGCTGAGAATACTTCCACTTTTTATGCGGAACTAAAGAAGCTGCAATGGATCATTGAGGCCGTAAAAAGAAAGGAAAAGCTATTTATTTTACTGGACGAAATTTTAAGGGGCACCAATTCGTTTGACAAACATACCGGGTCAAAGGCCTTGATCGAGCAACTGATCCGCGAAAACACCGTGGCTGTGATTGCCACGCATGATACGGAACTAACGATCTTAAAGGAACGCTATCCCGATGCCATTTTCAATTATCATTTTGATGTGCAGGTAGAAAATGAGGAACTCTATTTCGATTACAAGTTGAAAGAAGGGGTTTGCAGGAGTTTAAATGCTTCGTTGCTGATGAAAAAAATCGGGATTGAGGTATAAGATTTCGGAGAAAAAAAGTTTTGTCTTTTTAAAAAATAGCCCTATTTTAGGTCTTCATTTCCCGCAGGTTCATTCAAACAGAGTATGTGACTCAGGTGGCGAAGCTGTGTAAACAATCTGTCCGATTATCGCGTTTTCATTTCAAAAGAATATTTCAAACCCGCTAAAGAAATGGAAAGTATTGCACTCAAATTTCTTTTACACCGTCAGAAAGAAAACATAGGCATTTATCTTGGGATAGATTCCCCTTTGAATAGTTTGATCAGGAGGTTTGAGGGGATGAAGTGGAGCAAAACCAACCGGTGCTGGTATTTGGAGTTAACCGAAAATAATTACCAGAGGCTGAGGAAAGCATTTGAAGGTAAAGCTTTATTGGAAATCAGTGAACTCAGGACATATCTTTCAGAAAGGAAAAAAGACCGGCAAATAGAGCAAATCGGGCAACAAAAAGGGGCGACCGATGGACCTGTAACGGGAAACGGTCTTCGCCAAAATCTACAAAACATTCCTACGTTACAGGGAATCAGTAAAGAAAACATTCAAAGCCTGCAGAAGTTCAGGCAACTATTGGTTTTAAAAGGATACAGCGGTTCTACTATTCGCACCTATACAAATGAGTTTATTCAGTTTTTGAGAAGCTTAAAAGAAAACCGGGCGGAGGGATTTACCGCTAAGCGGATAAAAGATTACCTGGAGTATTGCCATAGTACATTAAAATTATCTGAAGCCAGTTTACACAGCAGAATGAATGCAATGAAGTTTTATTATGAACAGGTGTTGAAACATGAAAAATTTTTTTGGGAAATACCGCGGCCTAAGAAGCCCTATCAATTACCAAAAGTGATCAGTAAGGAACAGGTAGCTGCTTTAATCAATGCTATTGAAAATAGAAAGCATAAGACGATCATTATGCTCGCTTATGCCTGCGGATTAAGAGTGAGCGAAGTGGTATCGTTACGAGTAAAAAATATTGACGGCCAAAGAAAATTGATTTTTATTGAATGTTCCAAGGGGAAAAAGGATCGGGTTGTAAGTCTCAGTCCGGCCATGTTAATCATGCTGCGCGAATATTACCGGGCATATAAACCCAAAGATTTCCTATTTGAAGGTCAGTATGATAATGAACATTTGAGTGCGAGGAGCATACAATTGGTGCTGCGGCGGGCAAAGGAAAAGGCTGGAATTCGTCAGGAAGGAAGTATGCATATGCTGCGACATAGTTTTGCAACACATTTATTAGAAAAGGGAATTGATGTTGTGTTTATTCAGAAACTACTTGGGCACAATGATATAAAAACGACGTTGCGCTATTTGCACGTCTCTAACAAAGACCTTGTGCAAATATTAAGTCCTTTAGAGGATATTGAATCTCTTTTAAAAAAATAGAAGTTGGCTTTACGAAACACAATTTTTGATAATATGAGTTGCGCTAAACGGACGTAATTGATTGAAAATGAGCATAGATATTTTTTTAATTTAAGATCGCCCGAAGTTCAAAACATTCGTATATATTTGAGTTATGTGCAACATTAGCAGACGACAACCAAGACGGAAATGGCAGACATATTTTTCATAATTATAGTAGTTATTGTCATCGGACTTTTCGGTGGACTCCTTTATTTAATTTATCTTCCATTTAAAAGACGACTGAAGAAATCGGGGAAACTCACAGATAAATTAAATCGACAAATCAATTGGACATTTATTGTTTCGCTTTGTTTGATTGGTATTGTGCTTTATTACTTCAAAGATTACAGGACATCGAGCAGGGACAGACTTGAAAAAATATCAGACGTGAAACTTCCGACAGACTTCAAAGTGCTTAAAGATGAATACCAAGATATGTGGCAAGACTACTGCATACTTTACGACATTCAATTTGACAACAACGCAACGACAGAATTTATAAAAGACATTAAATCAGCAAAGTTTTACAACCCGAATGTAAACCCCAATTCAATGCTTTATGACAGTTTATATATTAAAGTTGACAACGAAAAAGCAGTTTGGTGTAAATCAGAAAATGGTTATCGTTTTAGCAGACAAGACGGACTTACATCATATTCAATCGAACTTGACACATTGACAAACATTTTAAAATATAATGAGTGTGCGGACTAGAAATGCTGCACATAACACGGGTTTTGCGTCAGGCGGGCTGACGTGCAAACTTGTAGCTTTGTGCTTCGAAACCCGCCCGAACGCAAAGCCCGAAAACGTTGTAGGCAATATGACAAAGTCTCTAATATTCATAGCACTATTGACGTCTCTTTTAAGTTGTCGCACAACTATTGAAACTTTCCAAACCAGTGACACAAGTAAGATTGGGGTTAAATCAAATAAATTCAGAGGGACAATTTTCACAACTTCATATCAGGCAGAAAAACTTTTAATTGCAGGTGCAGACAGTATAAACAGGTTTACACCAACACAAGAAGAAATCACTTTTGCAGAGAGAATTTTAAGAAAACAACTTAAGGAAGCAAATAAACCGCACCTAAATCAGTTTGGGAAACGACAGTACATTGACAGAAACTTGAACAAATATTTTCGCCAGTACGTTGGTTTTATCAACGACAAAGGCGAACGCATAATTCACATTAACCTTCATTGGGACAGGTTTACACTTACAGACAGAATAAAAGGTTATTGGGATGACAGACTTGATTATTCATCTGACTACTCAATCACTTTGGACGGAGGAAGCCATTATTGGAGTGTAAACGTGAATTTAACAAAAGAACGATTGTATGGACTTTTTATAAATGGTGTTGCGTGACGAAAATGCCTACAACATGGGGTTTGGCGATAGCGGGGCAGACGTGCATTTTATCGGCTTTTTGTTCGCTGTTCATCAGTAGTTCCGGGCTGAAAATTCTTTGATGAGCTTTTGTGCTTATTCTGTACTTTAGTTCTTTTATCGGCTGACGTTCGGGCGGGACGTTCATTGAATTCCCCGCCATCGCCAAGCCCTGTACGTTGGTTGCAATTTTTTCGGACACCTCCTATAAATCGAAAATGGACTTATCAAGTTTGACAAATTATCAACTCTATGAGATTATTCAAAATTTCAAGCTTGACTCTGAAATAAGAAAGACAGCGAACATTGAATTTAATAATCGAAATCTCAGTGTTGACGACATTCAACAAATTGTAGCGAGACACGACGCAAACTTTCGACCAGACAAAGACGAACCTTTAAAATTTGAGTACAAACTTTTAATAATCTTGTTCCCTTTTGTAATTCCAGTTCAAAGCGTATTCGCAGCAAAATGGTTAGCTAAGGGACACAAACGTAAATGGAAAGATTATTGGTTTTACCTTTCCCTCGGTTATCTCTTATGGACAATTATTGTGATTGTAATTGCAAAATATTTTTTGTTTTAGGCCAGATTTCGATAAATAAAAATGAAAACAGAAATATTTGAAACTATACTTACTCCTGTACTTGAGAGTTTCATGAACGTTGACTTCGATTTTGAAAATAAATCGTTGCAGATACATAATATAGAAACAAAAGAGCGGGTTGACACTGTACGAAATATGAAAATCTTGATTTACCCCAACGACCACAACCCACCCCACTTTCATGTAATTGCAAAAGACGGCTCAGTAAATGCAAAATTTACCATAGATACTTGTGAATTGATTAGTGGGACAATCAGTTCAAAGGACATAAAGAGAATACAGGCATTTCATAAACACCCAAAAACTGTTATTGTATTAGAACGGTTTTGGAACAAGCGGAACAATTAAAACTGCAACCAACATGGAGTTTTCTGCTATGCTGGCTGACGAACATATCCTCGTCTGAATATCGCTATCAGCAGCAGTCCAGGCTTGACTTTTACTATTGAGCTTTTGTACATATCTTCAACTTCAGTTTTTCAAATGGGCTATTGTACCGGCTGACAGTTATAAAATATCAGCACAGCAGAAAGCTCTGAACGTTGTTTGCAATTATATCATGCCCCGTATAACCTTCATCATTTCGACACTTTTACTTATGACAAGTTGTTCCCACAAAACAGTCAGACAACTTCTTGACGATGGCTTTCAAGAAGATGGGACAAAAGCTGTTAGACTATATACAAAAGCTATTTCCAAAGACAAAAACAATGTTGAGGCTTATTGGAGACGAGGTAACGAGTTTTATAAAATGAAGCGGTATGACAATTCTATTGCAGACTTTAATAAAGCTATTTCGCTTGACCCGTCTTTTAATAATGGGTATCTTTTTGGTGACAGAGGCAACACAAAAGAAGCAATGAACGACTTTGAAGGTGCAATCAAAGATTATACAACAGCATTACTTCTTTGCAAGACGACTGAACCTTCAACACCGAGAGAGAACTTTTATTTTTATCGTGGCAGGACACATATCAAATTGGGTGACACTACTTCTGCAATTAATGACACTGACAGTGCTCTGTTTTATTGGAACACTTTTCCAAGAGCCAGGTATCAAAAGGCTCGACTTCTTGTAATGCAAGGGAAATATGAAGAGGCTATTCCGTATTATAAAGGTGGACTTGACCCAAGTTCAGCAGACGACAAAGAATTTATAGATGATGTCTTCTATTTAGGACTGCTTAAATTTAAGACTGGTGACACGACTTTTTGTAGCTATTGGAAAGCCGCTGCCAAGAATAATTATCAGAAAGCAATCGAATACGTTTCTAAATATTGCAGAACAGAATAACTGCAAACAACAACTAAGGCTTCGTTGGGTGCGAAGCACCAACAATGAAGCCGCATGTTGAACGAAACCGGATACTATGGAGATGTCGTGAAGGAGGTTTAGGATATTCCAGTAGACCAGTCAGGTCATGTTTTTCAGGGAGGCAGTTTTTCAACAGTCACCTGTTGGTTTGGATAGCCTGAAGATATAAGTTCCCTTACCCGCGATTTTAACCTGCAGGCACATGTTGTTTTTCC
>JAFAEW010000073.1 GCA_023423835.1 Bacteroidota bacterium
GAGATGCAGAGAACTCGCAGAGAAAGATAATTTGAAAAATCTTTGCGTTGACTTGGCGTTCTCCTTTTCTCTGCGTTTGGGTTTTTTTAGCGCAGAGAAAAGAAGATGCAGAGAACTCACAGAGAAAGTTGATTTGAGAAAAATCTCTGCGTAAACTGGGCGTTCTTATGTTTCTCTGCGTTTGGTTTTTTAGCGCGGAGAAAAGAAGATACAGAGTATTCGCAGAGAAAGATAATTCGAAAAATATGTGCGTTTGGGTTTTTTTAGCGCAGAGAACAAGAGATGCAGAGAACTCGCAGAGAAAGATAATTTGAAAAATCTTTGCGTAAACTTCGCGTTCTCCAGTTCTCTGCGGTTGGGTTTTTTTCGGCGCAGAGAACAAGAGATGCAGAGAATTCTCAGAGAAAGATAATTCGAAAAGTCTCTGCGTAAACTTTGCGTTCTCCATTTCTCTGCGTTTGGTTTTTTAGCGCAGAGAACAAGAGATGCAGGAGAATTCGCAGAGAAAGATAATTTGAAAAATCTCTGCGTAAACTTCGCGTTCTCCTTTTCTCTGCGTTTGGTTTTTTTCGGCGCAAAGAACAAGAGAAGCAGAGAATTCGCAGAGATTAATTTCCTTAAGCTAATTAAATATTTTCAATAACCATCGCGCTGGCGCCGCCGCCTCCGTTGCAAATTCCGGCTCCGCCATATTTTCCGTTATGTTGTTTTAATATATTGATGAGGGTAACAATGATCCGGGCGCCACTGCATCCAAGCGGATGTCCCAGTGAAACGGCTCCGCCATTTACATTCACTTTTTGGGGATCGAGCTGCATCTTTTGTGTGTTCACAATTCCAACCACTGAAAAAGCCTCATTCAGTTCAACATAATCCAAGTCAGTCATTTCCAATCCTGCTTTTTTTACGGCCTTCGGAAGGGCAAGAGAAGGAGAGGTGGTAAACCATTCAGGCGCCTGTTCGGCATCCGCATAGCTTCTGATGATCGCGATTGGCTTTACCCCGAGTTCTTTTGCTTTTTCTTCACTCATCAACACCAATGCCGCTGCACCGTCATTCATTGTGCTCGCATTGGCAGCCGTAACAGTTCCTTCCTTTGTGAATGCAGGTCTCAAGGATGCAATCTTATCAAACTTCACATTAAATGGTTCTTCGTCCTTTGAAACGGTGATCGGATCGCCTTTTCGCTGAGGAATTTCCACCGGAATCACCTCGTCGGCAAAGCTTCCGTTTTCCCAGGCCTTCTGGCTTCTCTTATAGCTTTCAATTGCAAATTCATCCTGATCCTGCCGGCTGATATTGCATTCGGTTGCGCAAAGATCAGCGGCATTTCCCATTGCATAATTTTTATAGGCATCGGTCAGACCGTCTTTGGCCAATCCGTCTATCATGCTCACATTCCCGTATTTATTGCCCCATCTGAGGTTTTCGGCATAATAGGGAACATTGCTCATGCTTTCCATTCCACCCGCAACCACCACGTCTGCATCTCCAAGCCGGATGCTTTGCGCAGCCTGTGAGATTGCCTTCATTCCACTGGCGCAAACCTTATTCACGGTTGTACAAATCACGGTATCGGGAAGACCCGCCTGAAGCGCTGCCTGACGCGCAGGAGCTTGTCCGAGATTTGCCTGCAAAACATTTCCCATGATCACTTCCTGCACCTGAGCAGGTTCAATTCCCGCTTTTTCGATCGCTGCTTTTATAGCGGCTGCGCCCAACTGCGTTGCCGATTTTTCCTTTAAGCTGCCACCGAAACTACCGATGGGCGTGCGAACCGCTGATACTATATACACCGTCTTGTTGTTCATAAAATCAATTGCTTTGAATTAAAGATTGCAAAGATAACAATTGTTAGTTTTAAATGAACAACAATCCTCCGGCTGCTCAGGCATCGGTCTTCTTTGCCGTTGCCAATATTACAATGCCCGCAACAACAGCGATTCCCCCTGCCCAGGAAGGCCATCCGATGGACTTGTTTTCTTTTTTATTAATTTCAACCGGCCCGATATCGGCAACTTTCTTCTCGGTCGTAAAATTGATGTTTGTAAATACCAGCATCAATATGCCGGCAACGATAAGAATGATTCCAAGAATACGCATAATTAAAATTTTAATAAAAGAATTGGAAAAAGCGGGCCAAAATTCAGAAAACAGGTAATAAGTATGACTAAAAGATTTAATATCAGGGTCTACGGACTTTTGATTGATGAGAATGATCGGATATTGGTAAGTGATGAATGTATCAGGGGAAATTTTTACACAAAATTTCCGGGCGGCGGAATGGAACAGGGAGAAGGAACGATTGAATGCATTGTGAGGGAATTCAGGGAAGAAACCGGACTTAAGATTACCGTCGATTCTCATTTTTATACGACTGATTTCTTTCAGATCTCATTTTTCAACCGGGAGGAGCAAATTATTTCCATTTATTATAAGGTGTCAGCGGTGGAATTGAACAACCTTCCGGTTAAAACCCGTCAATTCGATTTCGATCTGCCGCAGCTGGAAGATCAGAATGATCAGAAAGAGGCAATGCGATGGATTAGGATCGATGAACTTTCGGAGCAGGATGTAAGTCTGCCGATTGATAAGATTGTTGTGAAAATGTTGCTGAATGAATATCAGGAGAGTAGGAAATAGAAGATCTGGAATATAAAGATCAGGAAATTTGCAGTGCGCAGCCATTGCGGTCCCAAGGCAATTCGCCGGTTAAATAAAAGGGCGCCTTCCCATACGTTTACGATCAGATTTAAAACGAAGGAGAGGAAAAATCCGAGAATGATTACAATGGTTTGCAAGGCTGCACCGGGAATGAAATTTCCTGCATGTCGTACGATGATACAGAGGAAGAAGAAGAAATTGCAGATCAGCGCAACTTTTTGCAGAAAAAGCAATGTTCGCAGCATGGTTTTTTAAGTGAAAATAAGAATTTCTGTTTTTTGAATTACAATTTGATGAATTATGAATAGAAAATTGAAAGATATCCCCGTCAGTATTTTAGACCTTGCTCCGATTGTTGAAGGAGGCACTGCCGGTGAATCCATCCGCAACAGTGTGCAACTTGCGCAGGCGGCAGAAAATGCGGGGTTCACCAGACATTGGTTTGCTGAACACCATAATTTTCCAAACATCGCCAGTAGCGCAACCGCGGTGGTGATTGGATATGTAGCCAATAACACTTCGAAAATAAGGGTGGGAGCCGGTGGGATTATGTTGCCCAATCATGCCCCGCTGATAGTGGCCGAACAATTCGGAACGCTCGATGCCTTATTTCCCGGCCGAATTGATCTTGGACTGGGACGTGCACCCGGAACCGATCAGTTGACTTCCCATGCGCTGAGAAGGAATCTGAAAGGATCGGTTGATGATTTTCCGAATGATGTGGTGGAATTGCTCGAATATTTTCATCCCACTACTCCTGATCCGAAAGTGAGGGCGATTCCCGGTGAAGGAGCGGATGTTCCGGTTTGGCTGCTTGGATCCAGTACTTTCGGAGCACAACTTGCAGCTTATCTCGGACTTCCGTATTCATTCGCGAGTCATTTTGCCCCTACGCTTTTGATGGAAGCCCTGCAGATCTACCGCGATAATTTCAGGCCCTCCGCTTTCAATGCCCGGCCGTACGCTATGGCAGCGGTAAACGTGATTGCCGCCGATACAGATGAAGAAGCAGAATTTTTGGCGTCTTCTTTTTATAGAATGGCATTGGGAATCATCAGAAATGACAGAAAAGCATTACAACCGCCGGTAAAGGATATGGATAATTATTGGAATGAAAATGAAAAAGCAGCTTTTAGGCATATGATGAAGTATTCCTTTATCGGAAGTCCGGAAACGGTGCGATCAGAGCTGGAAGCATTTATGGAAAAAACGCAGGTTGACGAAATTATGGTGGCTTCCTACATCTACGAATTGGAGAAAAAGATAAAAAGCTATGAGCTGATAGCGCCATTCTTTAAGAAGTTTTGATGAAACGTTATCTTTGAGTGCTCCATGAACAGTGAACTCTATCATTTCTTTACCCGTGATCACCGGAGAATTGAGGATCTGCTTGAGAAAGCAACTAAAAATCCGGATCAAATTGCGATGGATTGTTACAATTCCTTTCGCATCGGGTTGTTGACCCATATCAAGATGGAGGAAAAGATTTTATTTCCCGCCGCCCAAAAGGCCAATGGAGGCGAGCCGCTTCCCATTACTTCGCAGCTTCGCCTCGATCACGGCGCCATAACCGCCTTGCTCACGCTGCCGCCCGACCGTTCTGTAATAAAAGTGCTCTGGCATATCCTTGAGGTGCATGATCAGAGAGAAGAAGCTCCCGGTGGCATGTACGATCTTTGTGAAGCGCTCACCCGCGATCAAACCCAAAAGCTATTAGAAGCCCTAAGTGGTATTACGGAAGTTCCGGTGCATCCGCCCAATCCGTCCCCCCTTGTCCTGGGTGCCGCGAAGCGGGCAGTCGCAAGAGCCGGATTCGATTTTGAGGAGATAGCGGGGTAGGGGAGAGCGCTAACTATTGCGGCAGATGATAAGGGAAGTCGATTGGGGGGAGCTGAATTACACCCCCGCTCGTCCTAGCCTCCATACTGCGTCCCCGAGGTTAGGCGTAGTCTCCCGACTACGTCCATGCGACAGCGAATCTCCTGATTCGCATATTTTAGAACTTCGGCGAATCTCCTGATTCGCATTCTGCACACCGCCAGGACAAAATGTTTTGAAGAATTCACTCAAACTATTTTTTGAAAGCCGTTTATCTCAAATGATCGGGTTTTAGTTTTGGGTGGAGCCCGTTTACGGTTGACGACATAATTTCCAGGCGGAATTAATTGAGAAGTTTTAAATTACGGTGGAAAGCGTCCCCAGGATGAAGCATAACAATTTTACGTTTTCCGACCGGCATCTGAATGAGGAGATCAACGCTCAATCGCGTCATAAAAAACTTACTAATGGCGAAGTGTTGATTTTTCCCGGCGATGTGCTGGTCTTTGTGCCCATTGTTTTAAGCGGTGCATTGCGGATTGTACGGGAAGATGAGGAAGGTCGTGAAGTATTCCTCTATCATTTATATCCGTCTGAAACCTGTGCTATGGCCATTAATTGCTGCCGGACTGAAACCATAAGTATGGTAAAGGCAATAGCAGAAGAAGCGGCAGAAGTGTTGTTGGTACCAAACCGATTAATTGACCACTTATTTAAATACCCCGAATGGCGGGATTTTATCAATCGCACATACAGTACCCGTTTTGCAGAACTTATTGAAGTGATAGACCTCATCGCTTTCAACAATCTCGATAAAAAAATATTGAATTATTTGCAAAAGAAAAAGGCGGCTTTAAAGACCTCCGTCCTCTCAATTACACATCAGCAAATTGCTACCGAACTCAATACGCACAGGGAAGCCGTAAGCCGCCTGCTGCGGACCATGGAACATAAAGGATTGGTAAAACTGGGTAGGAATACAATCGAACTGTTGTGATTAACGGGAATATTTCTCTATTGGCAATTCTTTGATCAAATACTAAACCGACGCACATTTAAATCGCCACGGTTTTACTTCATGAATTTATTGCAGGTAAACCGCTTCATTATGCCATTTTCCTTGTGTAACAAATGTACCCGACCCCGCATTTTTATTTCAGCAATTTTGTAAATAATTATTCAATCAACGCTAAAATTCAAACTCATGAACTATTATTTCTCGAAGACCGTGGAGGGCGACTTTGATACCGCTATCGATAAAGTGACAGAAGAACTGAAAAAGGAGGGCTTTGGAATACTCACTCAGACAGATGTGCAGGAAACCTTGAAAAAAAAGATAGAGGTTGATATCAGAAAATATAAGATCCTCGGTGCATGTAATCCGCACCTTGCCTACGAAGCCCTGAAAACAGAAGATAAGATTGGAACGATGCTTCCCTGCAATGTCATTGTACAGCAACGGGAAGACGGTAAAGTTGAAGTGGCGGCGGTGGATCCTGTGGCTTCAATGATGGCGATAAAAAATGAATTGCTTGAAGGCATTGCCACACAGGTAAGGGAAAAGCTAAGCCGTGTGATTCGTAATCTATAAAAACCCGAGGAATCATTCAACGAAAAGGAGTATGCGAAACCGTACAAATTGCAGTTAAGCGGTTGCTTGGAGCCGGAAGAAAAAATTATAAAAAAGAAAACTAAATTATTATGGTACACGAAATAGATGTTCAGTGGATGGGCAAAATGCAATTCAATGCATTGGTTAACGGCCATACCATCATCATGGATGGTCCCGAAAAAGTGGGTGGCGAAGATAATGGTCCTATTCCAAAACCGTTTGTCCTTACGGCTTTGGCGGGATGCACCGGTATGGACGTTGCAGCCATTTTAAGAAAGGCTGATAAAAGTCCGGATGAATTTGCCATAAAAGTAATTGGCGAACTCAGCAAGAGAGCGCCTATAGAATATGTTGCCACGCACCTTATTTACGATTTCAAGGGCAGCGATGATAATAAGGAAGCAGCCTTAAATGCCGTAACTGATTCGCAGGAAAAATATTGCGGTGTAAGCAGTATGTTGAAGAAAGCGCTGCCGGTAACCTGGGAAATAAATTATAACGGTGTAGGAATCTTTAATAATAAAATTTCAATTGCTAAGGCTTCTGTATCTTAACCGGTCAACTATGATTCAAGCGACAAAGAATTTATTGAAGAAATACCGGCTTACACTTATCGGTCTGGTTGTTGGCGCTATCGGCGGCTATCTCTATTATCATTTTATAGGTTGCGAGTCCGGAAGCTGCGCGATTACCTCAAAGCCGTTCAACAGCACGGTGTATGGCGCTTTATTGGGCGGATTGACAATTAATATTTTTAAGAAAGAAAACAAAAAAATTACAGAATAATGTTACAGGCAATCAAAAATATCTTCGGATTAGGTGGCAAAACAGATTATAGTGAACTAGTAAAGAAGGGAGGTGTGATAGTAGATGTGAGAAGCAAAGAAGAATTTGCAAGCGGACATATCAGAAATGCGATAAATATTCCGGTAAATGAATTAGGATACAACCTGACGAAGCTAAAACATAAGGATCAGGCGATTATATGCTGCTGTGCGTCGGGAATGAGAAGTGCTTCAGCCAGCAAAATTTTACAATCGAAGGGCTACACGGCCGTGTATAATGGCGGCGGATGGAGCAGTCTGCAAAACAAATTATGATACTAAAAACATTCATCCAATTCAACTAATTATCCAGCGCGGGGCAAGGTCTCCTGACTGGTTCAGACGCTGGCAATCACCCTATTCGCCTAACTAAGATTATATTGTACACATTGCCAATTGCCCAGCCAGCAATTTTTTTGGAGCTAGGCTTAGCCTCGGACTACGTCAAATCATAGCGAATCTCCTGATTCGCACAGCCAAAATTCCCCCTGGAATGAAACAGAGGGCGACGACCTCTCAGTAATCCCCAAAGAAATTTTTCTTAAAAAATTAAACAATTGTTTGTAAAAACTAAACAGATGTTTAATTTTGCATTCAGTTATGGCTACAGAAGTGAGAGAAAAACACCTGCATATTCTACAAAAAGCCGAGGATCTCTTTGCAAAGAAGGGATTTGAAGCTACCACCGTCAGGGATATAGCGAAAGCTGCCGGCATCAATCTCGCCATGATCTCTTATTATTTTGGATCAAAAGACAGATTGCTCGAACAGCTGTTCAGGTACCGCATGTCGGTAATAACGGAAGAGCTGTCGCGCCTGACACACACAAAGACGCTGAGTCCCCTGGAAAAACTGCAGATTTTTATAGAAGAATATATCAACCGTGTATTTCGAAAACAATCTTTTTACAAAATCATTTTTAGCGAACAGATCATCAATAACAATCCGAAGGTCATTAAGCTGATGCAGGAGCTGAAGATGAACAATTTCAGGCTGATTGAAATGATCATCAAAGACGGGCAGAACCAGAAACTGTTTAAGGAAGAAGTAGATATCCTGTTTTTGTTGAATACGGTAACAGGAACCGTCATCCAAAATGTCATCAGCAAAGAGTATTACAAGCAATTGCACGGCTATAAGAAAATGCCGGGCAGCGAGTTTGATGACCTGTTTAAACAAAATCTAAGAATCTATTTAAACAATTTGCTCAAAGCAATTCTCATGTATGAAAAATAAAATAAAAACGGCACTATTCATATTATCATTGGTTTTTTTCGGTTCTCCGGGTTTTGCGCAAAGCGATTCAACGGTTTCATTGGATCAGGCGATCGCCTTAAGTCTGACGAACAGCCATCAGTTGAAAATTTCTTCCGCTAAACTGTTGGAGGCGGAGGCCGATCTTCGTGAAGCCAAAGACCGGCAGCTTCCCGATTTCAAGATCACCGGAAGCTATTTAAGGCTGGCCGAAGCAAATGTAGATCTGAAAATGAAGATTGGTGGCGGTGGGAGCGGAGAGGGCCAACCATCCAATCCATCAATTTCGCAGGCTGTTTATGGAATGGCAAATCTTTCCCTTCCCATTTATGCAGGGGGAAGGATACGATATGGAATCGAATCTGCCCGCTACCTGTCTGAGGCAGCAAGACTGGACGCAGAAAATGACAAATCCGGAATTATACTCAATACCGTTCAGGCATATGTGAACCTGTTTAAGGCCTGGCAGTCGGTAAACCTGGTGAGAGAAAATCTTGAGGCTTCGCAATCGAGAGACACCACTTTCCATAACCTCGAAAGAAACGGATTGATGGCCAGGAATGATCTGCTGAAGTCTGAACTGCAAACCTCAAATATTCAGCTAACCCTGCTCGACGCAGAAAATAATTTGTCGATAGCGAAAATCAACATGAATCTGCTGTTAGGAAGACCGGAAGAGGCACCCCTCGATATTGACACTGCTTTTTTTAAACAAATACCCGAGGCCGAATCTTTTGACACTTATTATTCACGGGCTTTTGAAAGCCGGAAAGACGTGCAGGCACTGGATTACCGGAAAAAGGCAGCGACTGTGGGAACAAAAGCGGCAAGGGCGCAAAGCCTTCCTTCCCTTGCATTAACCGGCGGATATATTGCTGCCGACATTCCCGGCTTATTAACGATTACCAATGCCATGAATATCGGCGTTGGATTGCAGTATAATCTCGCCAATATCTGGAAGAAGAATACGTCATTGGAAAAATCGAAAGCAAGGGAAATTCAACTGGCGGAAACATCGGCGATATTGAATGATCAGATCAGGCTCGAGTTGAACAAATCGTATCAGAATTATTTCCTGAACCGGAAGAAGATTGCGGTGGTTAGCCAGTCCGTTGCCCAGGCGAGGGAAAATTTCAGGATCACGGAAAACAAATACAATAACGGTCTCGAAACGCTTACCAATCTATTGGAAGCAGACGTGAGTCTCTTGCAGGCAAATCTCAATGAACGGTTTGCACAGGCAGATGCGGTACTGGCGTATTATCAACTATTAAAAACAGCAGGCATTCTTTCAAAATAAAGCAATTACAAGTAATAGTATGGCAACAAATACAGATACAACTACAACAACAACCGAACGGCCGGTAAATCTGCAGGAAGACAACATCCCTGAGGTTCCGAA
This sequence comes from Bacteroidota bacterium, assembly GCA_023423835.1. GTDB lineage: Bacteria > Bacteroidota > Bacteroidia > Chitinophagales > Chitinophagaceae > JAFAEW01. The sequence continues at coordinate 9,575 of JAFAEW010000073.1, forward strand.
GAAAAAAAGAAGCAAGGTCTTCATTATCATTCTTGCAGTGCTCGTTATTGCCGGAGGATGGTTTGGCATATCCAAATACACCTACAGCCTGCATCACGAGGATACCGATGATGCACAGGTGGAAGCAAACATCGCAACCGTAATTTCAAAAGTTTCGGGCTACATCAGCAAGGTGTATGTTGATGATAACGATCTCGTAACCAAAGGCGACACTTTGCTTACGCTCGATGACCGCGACCTCAGCATTGCACTTGCACAGGCCGAAGCCGCTTTGCAAACCGCAGAAGCAAACTATGATGCAGCGAGAGCGAATACGACTGCCGCCCGGAAAAATATCAATACTTCGGAAGCCGCGGTGAATGCGGCAAATGCACAGATTGAAGCGGCAAAAATCAATTTGAGAAGGGCAACGCAGGATTATGAGCGCTACGCAAATCTCATTAAAGATCATTCTGTTACCCAGCAACAGTTTGAACAGGCAGAAGCTGCCAGAGATCTGGCGCAAAGGCAATTGCAGGTATTGATTGATCAACGCAATCAGGCATCGGCTCAAACCGGCGTAGTAAGTTCGCAAAGCAGCGCCACTGCGCAGCAAATTGACGTGGCGGCTTCGGTTGTGAAACAAAGGCAGGTGGATGTGGAAAATGCGAAACTGAACCTCTCTTACGCCGTCATCACCGCTCCTGAATCGGGCATCGTTTCTAAAGTTCCATTACAGGAAGGACAACTGATACAGGCCGGACAATCATTGTTCAACGTAGTATTGAACAATGACAAATGGGTGGTTGCCAATTTTAAGGAAACGCAATACAATAAAATGCGGATCGGACAGAAGGTCAGTGTTTATGCCGACGCTTTTCCCCGCCATGAATTTGAAGCGAAGATCGCATCGTTTTCACCCGCCACCGGCGCAAAATTTTCACTTCTTCCTCCCGATAATGCTACCGGAAATTTTGTGAAAGTAGTGCAACGGCTTCCGGTGAAGATTGAGTTTGTCAATCAAAATGATTCGCTTCTTCAAAGATTGAGAGCCGGAATGAACGTAAAGGTTGACGTACATCTTGATTAAAACCGTCGGAAATTTTGTTTCCGGTTTTTGTTGAAAAATAATTTATGACACAGGCAGATTCTTTAGTAGAATACGGAGCGAAAAGGGCCATAATTACCATTACTGCCATTCTTTGCGCCTTACTCGAAATTGTAGATACCACCATCGTTAACGTGGCTTTGAATGATATGAGGGGAAATCTCGGCGCAACCCTTCCCGAAGTTGGGTGGGTAATCACGGCCTATGCCATCGGAAACGTGATCATTGTTCCGATGACGAGTTGGCTTTCCCAACAGTTCGGAAGGCGAAATTATTTTGCAGCCTCTATTATCCTGTTTACCACCTGCTCTTTTCTTTGCGGAAATGCAACCGGTATCTGGGAGCTTGTGATCTTCAGGTTTTTTCAGGGATTGGGCGGAGGAGCATTGCTGGTAACATCGCAAACCATCATTACCGAAACCTATCCGATTGAAAAAAGGGGAATGGCCCAGGCAATCTATGGTTTGGGCGTTATTATTGGTCCCACCCTTGGGCCACCGCTTGGGGGTTACATCATCGATCATTTCAGTTGGCCCTATATCTTCTACATCAATATTCCGATCGGTACAATCGCAACCCTGCTTACACTCCAATTTGTAAAAAGCCCGAAATATGGTGAAAAGAAAACCGGCAGAGAAGTCGATTGGCTGGGCATCTTCTTACTCGCCATAACCGTTGGTTCCCTGCAATATGTTTTGGAAAGGGGACAGGAGGAAGACTGGCTGAACAGCACGGCAATTACAGTGCTGATTGTTGTGGCAATTTTCGGCGCCTTCTTTTTCATCTGGAGAGAGCTTACCTATAAATTTCCGATCGTGGAGCTTCGGGTTTTGAAAAACGGAAATTTACGAATAGGCACTATCATGTCATTCATTCTCGGATTCGGATTATACGGATCCACGTTCATCATCCCTTTATATACGCAAAGTATTCTGGGATGGTCTGCCCTTCAGGCAGGCGCTTTGATGATTCCATCGGCATTGACGACGGCTTTCATTATGCCGATGGTGGGAAAATTGATCCAGAAAGGAATTCCGCAACAGTATATGGTGGCGGTGGGCATGTCAATCTTCTTCATTTACAGTCTTTGGGGATACAAGATTCTCACCATCAATACGCCCGAAGATGCGTTTTTTTGGTTGCTGATTGTAAGAGGGGTAGGACTGGGATTGCTCTTTATTCCGATTACCACGCTGGCACTTTCTACCCTTCATGGTAAGGAAATCGGTGAGGGTGCGGCGTTTACGGGTATGATGCGGCAGTTGGGAGGATCCTTTGGTGTGGCTGCAATCACCACCTTTATTTCACATAAAAATATGGTGCACAGAAGCACGCTCGTTAGCCATCTTGATCCCACAAATCCTGAAGTGCAGAATCGTATTTCGGGCATGCAGCACATGTTTATGGGAAAAGGAATGACGCCGGACGTTGCCTTAAAATCGGCCTACCAGGCGCTGGATTATTCCATTACCAGACAGGCGGCAGTTCTTTCCTATATGGATGTGTTTTTGTACATCGGAATATTGTTTCTGATCTGTATTCCATTCATTCTTTTAAGCAGGCAAACGAAAAAACTGAATGTGAATTTAAGTGATGCGATGCATTAATTTTTTCACTTCTCATCTCTTTATTGATGCGGGAAAATTGGTAAAAACAATTGCCTCCTTCGTCTACAATAATGGATGCAGTCTTGGAACGTCCTCAGGTGTCTGGAAGTTGGAAATTGTGAAGGAGACGGAAAGCTCTATCCCAGTTTTTCCAATCTCAAATCGAGGCGTTTTTCCTTTTTGAAATACTCCATAATCATCACTGATCCGGGCTTTGCAGGAAGCACTTTCATCTTGCTCGCGTTTGATTTTAATTCGATCTTGTCAGTGGAAAATCCGTTTCCATTGTACCGGATCGCATTAAAGGTGATACCCTTATATTCTTTATTTTTCACCCAATCGCTATAGCAAATCGTGAAAACAGAATTATCGGCTTCACCGGTTGTAAATTCATAGTCAAACCCACCGGCCATCTTTACCATCAATGCAATGGCATGCTGGCTCATCATATCGCTTTGGCCCGATCCGTCAACCGTATTGTTGGTCTTATCGTAAACAGAAGCATTCGCAATTTTAAAACTTGTGTCGAGCTCCATAACCACCATATCTGTAACAACAATTTTCGTGGCGCCTACTGCACCAGTAAATCCACCGGCTACTGCCAGCGCTGTCTTTACGGCAATACCACCGGCGCTGGCCTGTCTCTTGTAGCCTTCACCGATTATAAATGTTTTCCCCTCCGCTGTTTGAAGCATCTTATGAATGTATAAATAGCCAACCTCATCGAGTTTTCCTTTCCGGCTAACCGGTAGAAATTTTGAAATATCCTCGGTCCACGACAGGTACTTTTGTGACAAAGCCTTGCCCTTGCTGTTAATTGAATAAATCGCCAGGCCCTTACTGAAATCTTTTGTCACATTGTCTTTGTTACTGAAATAACTTCCCATCAACAAAATTTCATCCTTTCCTTCCATAGGAAGAATACTTGTGGGAACAAACTTGTATTCGCCATCCTCGGTATTCTCAATATCAAAAACTTTTTTCTTAGTCTGAATATTTATTCCTACCAGGTGAGACGAAATTTTATTGCTTATCAAACGGCTTCTTCTCAATTCCGATAAAAGGATCAGACTTCCGGTACTGCCGAGAAATTCAGCGGTTACAAATCGGTCGTCATCATAGGGTTGATACGTCCACTGTGTTTTCTTTTCCGATGAAAAATAGTTCATTTCATAAGTATAATTTTTGCCATCCCTAAGGGGTGAAACAAAAACATAACCATGTTCGCCCACGTTAAAAACATTTTGGTTCGTGCCCTCATCGCTCCTGAGCGTTGCGTACTGGTTCATTAGGTAACCCGTTTTGTCCGAAAACTCCCGGCTATAGGTAAATTTCAGCTTTCCGTCGAGATTGTAAATTTTCAAATCGAGCATGTTGGATTCGGAATTTTTAAACAGAAAGGCGAGACTGCTGTTATTGTACGACGCCTCCAGTAAGCTCAGTTGTTTTGAATCTTCAAATATAATCGCCTGCACTTTATTCAGGTTTTGATCAAGGATCTGTAAAGTGTATTCAGCGGTGGTTTTACTGATCTGATCACTTTGATAGAGAAAAAAATACCCTTTAATCTGGTTGCTTTCCATAATGGTTCCGCTGTTTCTCAGATAAGCGGAATAAACCTTATCGATGGTCAGATTATTCTGCGCCTGCAATTGTGTGATAAACAGGAAGATTACTGCCAGGGTAATGAAGCGATTTTTCATGCTGCTTTTTTGTTAGTTACGGTTTAATATTTATCGGTCAGGGTTTGAAATTTTGTTTGCTTTTCTCAAATATTTTCTGAAATGCCGGATCTGTGCCCAGTTGATCCTTATAACGGTTAAGAAAGAAATAGCCAATGCCTGCATATTCCTCCTTGTACAAATTTTGAATGAATTGCAACAATAGATTGTATTGAGGAGGAAAAGCAGGAGCAGGAAGCTCCGTAACTTTACCCAGAATCTTATTGTTTTGCGCCTCAAAAAAACCGTTGAAAAGGCGGCCGGTCTGTACAACGAGGTAAGGATCATCCGGCTGTTTCAACAGCATTTCAACAGTGTAATAAAGGCTTCGCGTGTAGTTGCCGGACGTAAATGCATAATCAATCACTTCATACCGGAACAACTCTTTATATCTTTCAAATTGCAGTGGATCAACAACATTTTTGGACGAAGATTTTTGTGCGATCTTGTCGATTAATGGTTTAACTGCCTCAATTCTATCTTTACAATCAGGATGTGTTTTAAGGGAGTCAGCCATCGCCTGATTATTTTTGAGCGTTGCATGACCTCCCAATAATCCTTCTTCTTTTTTAATCCACCGTTTTTGAAAAGGGTAATCTTTATTGTCAAAAATATTTGTCAGCGCCAACTTCATGTCGATTTTCTCCACATCAATTGTGTCGAGTAATGCGAGGGCAGACATGGCTTCGCTCACATCAAAACGGGTATTTCGCAGTAATTCCACCGCCATCGAATCCGCACTGCTTTCATGATTTCTGCCATGCCGGCGGCTGTCGAAAGTAAGAACGTTCAATAACTTTTCAACCTCCTCCCGTTTTCCATAAGTTGTTTTCCGGATCTTTTTGAGATCTGCCTGAACTGTCTCTGAATTTAAAGTGGCTACATGATCATAGATTGTTTTTTCACTATGATGAAGGTAAAAGTGCGCCAGCTCATGACCGAGTACAAATGCAAGCTGGCTCTCATTTTCCAGTACGGAAAATAATCCCATGTTCAAAAGAATAATTCCTTCACCAACATAGGTTGCATTCCGTATTCCCGATCGCGAAAAATAGCAGCTGAATGCCTTGTCTTGTAAATCGGGATTGTTTTTCACGATTTCATCCACGATCAGTTTGAGGTATCCGTTTGCTTCCGAACCTGTATAGATTTCGTTTTTGTCAAACGAGGCTTTAATATTTTCCCAACGGGCCTCATAAATCTTTTCGAGTTCCTTTCTGTTTTGCGCCGGAAGATTTTTTAAGTCCTTTTTATATTGTTTTTCAGCTGTTGCATAGGCGTCCTGGTAGAATTTCTCATCAATTTTTTCGGGCGAAAAGACTGGCTGCGCATTGGCCTCGGTGCTACATATCTGAAAAAATATCAAAAGGAATACGAAGAAATTTAAAAAGACGGTTTGGTTTCTCCTGGGTCTCATCACAAGCAGTATAGACGGCAAAGGAAAATGAAAAATCTGACATTTTTTCATCCCGAATAAGATTATTTTCCTTATTTATCTATTTTTACTTCCATCAACAACCATTTGAAATGTATGGAACCGATATCGGATAAAGAATCCTTCTGGAATGATCGGTATGAGACCGGCGAAACGGGTTGGGATATGAACGAGGTTTCTCCACCGCTGAAATCCTATATCGATTCGATTGAAAACAAAAATGTTTCCATTCTCATTCCCGGATGCGGAAATGCCTATGAAGCCGAATACCTGATCAACCAGGGATTCACCAACCTGACGGTCTTAGATATTTCTTCCGTTTTGGTAGCACGGTTGAAGAAAAAATTCGAAGGAAGGAAAATCAACATTCAGCAGGGCGACTTTTTTGAACATTACGCAAACTATGATCTGATTCTGGAACAAACATTCTTTTGTGCGATTAATCCGGCCTTAAGAAATGCCTACGTAAATAAGATGTACGAACTATTGAAGGAAGGCGGCCGGCTGGCGGGCGTATTGTTTAACAAACAATTTGATAGAGAAGGCCCGCCGTTCGGCGGATCAAAAGAGGAATACGAACAGCTGTTTTCCCCTTATTTCGAGATTTTAAGGATGGAGGAATGTTACAATTCCATTCCTCCACGTGCCGGTTCCGAATTGTTTATTGAAATGAAAAAGAAATAGTTATCACCGCATATCAGGATTTCATTTTTGTCAATAAATAACATTTTAATATCGTATGATAGCTGAATTGCGCTGATAAGTAGCATAATTTTGCACGATGAATGCGACCGCTTTAAAGAATATCCGCGACCTGACCCTTTCTGAGCTGGAGGCCTATTTTCTCGCCACCGGTGAAAAAAAATTCAGAGCCGCTCAGGTTTACCAGTGGCTTTGGCAAAAAGGCGCTACGGAATTCGGCAATATGAGTAATCTGAGTAAAGAACTCAGGGAAAAGTTGCAACAAAACTTTTCATTTCCTTCCCTTAAAATCAATACTGCCCAGCAAAGTGCCGATGGAACCTATAAACTGCGGTTCGAAACTTTTGATAAGCATTATGTGGAGGGCGTTTTTATTCCGACCGAAAAAAGAACAACTGCCTGCGTATCCTCCCAGATTGGCTGCAGCCTAAGCTGCCAGTTTTGTGCTACTGGATTTTTGCCAAGAAAGCGCAATCTCAATTTCGATGAAATTTACGATGAAGTGGTTTTGATCAATAAACATAGCGAAGCCACTACGGGTAAAAGGCTTTCAAATATCGTTTTTATGGGAATGGGAGAGCCGTTGCTCAATTATTCCAACGTGTTGAAAGCAATCGATAAAATTACGGCTGAAGATGGCCTTGGAATGAGCGCAAGAAGAATTACCGTTTCAACTGCGGGGTTGTCGAAGCAGATTAAGAAACTGGGCGACGACAAAGTCCGGTTCAAACTTGCCTTATCCCTGCACGCCGCCAATGACAAAAAGAGAAATGAGATTATGCCGATCAATGAAACCAATAACATTCAATCACTGATCGACTCCTTAAATTATTTCTATAAACAAACGGGAAATGAGATCACTTTCGAATACATCTTATTTCAGAATTTCAATGATTCGCAGAAAGATGCGGAGGAACTCGTAAAGTTATACCGTAAGGTTCCCGCTGACCTCATTAATATTATTGAATACAATGCGGTAGAAGGAACTAACTTTGCAAAGCCGTCGGAAGAAGTTACGGAGGCGTTTATGAAATTTCTTGAGAAAAACAAGGTCAATGCAAGACTCCGGAGAAGCCGCGGAAAAGATATTGATGCTGCCTGCGGGCAGCTTGCCAATAAAAATTAGATAAGCATTTTATTATTCCTGTTGAAAAACAGTAAACTGAACATCATGTCAAAAAAACCGTTCGAAAAATTCATCAACCCGCATTTGTCAGGCGCGAAGAAGAAGGAAGCCATCAAGCAACAAAAAAGGAAAGCCAAAAAGGAAAGACGCGAACGATATGAGGAAGAAAAAGGCCGCAATCTTCAAAAGTTTCGCAGAGTCACGAATGATGAAAACGCCGGGCATAAAGAATTTCCTTCCAAAAATCCATCAGACCATACGCGGGTGGTTCCAAAGCGATCATTTGATAAAGACAAATCCATCCGCCCTCCAAAAC
>JAFAEW010000087.1 GCA_023423835.1 Bacteroidota bacterium
CATAGGAAACCGCTGTTGCAAGTCCTTCTTTATTTGTGAGAATTTCCCGCGCCATTGCATTCGTTACCAAATCCACATTCCCTGTTTTCAATGCAGGAATAACCAAAGCCGAAGAGGACGAAAAATCGGCATAAATCTTACAGCTTCTTCCACATTGGGCGCAATAAAAACATTGTCCCCTCTGATCATTGATTTTCTTGGTAAGAATCGATAACCGGCTCGGAATAACGGGAATGTTGATTCTGTTCGCCGCATTTTTAATCATCAATTCATGCAGTCGTGGTTTTGGAGGCGGTAAAAAGATACCATCGGGATCATCCACCAAACCTTCATTGGTTCCAAAAACTCCCAACAAACGGTCGATCTTATCGTAATAAGGCTTCACATCGTCGTAAGTTATGGGCCAGTCGTCACCCAATCCGTCAATACTCCTCCTTCTGAAATCTTTTGGTCCAAAACGCAGAGAAATTCTTCCCCAGTGGTTGGTGCGTCCGCCCAGCATTCTCGCTCTCCACCATTCCCATTTATAACCCGGAACCTGCGTATAAGGTTCGCCGTCAACTTCCCAACCCCAATAGCAGCCATCAAAATCTCCGAATGGTCTGAACCTTGTACTTGCTCCTCTTCTTGGTGACTCCCAGGCGTTTTTCAACTGGTTGGAATCTTTAGCAGGATCATACATCGGTCCCGCTTCCAGTAAACAAACCTTCAATCCAGCATTGGCCAAAACATAGGTTGCCATACCACCGCCGGCACCGGATCCAATAATAACCGCGTCGTACTTCTTGGGTTGCTTCTTAACTTGCAAATCTCCCATAAGGCAATTAAAATTTAAATTTTTTTTGAGTGCATGAAAGTAAAACTTTCTGAGGAAATAAACCCGTATGATCTGCTGGAAATGCTGAATAAATAAAAAGCGCTCCCGATCATTTGATCAACAACCCAAAAAAACCTGCTCTTCCCGTCATTGCCCAACTTATTGTAAGTTTGAAGAAGTAATAAATTGCCGGGCGTATGAAAGATTTTATCGCGATAGATATCGGAACTACCAATTGCAAAGCCATTAAAATCGATGCGGATGGGAAATTGTCAGAAAGCTTTCAACTTCCGGTAATATCCGTCACAAAAGATGACGGCTGCTTTGAGCAGGATCCCGAAGGGATATTTCTTTCGGTCATGCAATTGCTCAAACAGATTATCGGAAACAAAGGCGAAAACGTGGCCTGTATCAGTTTCAGCGCCGCCATGCACAGTATCATGGCTTTGAATAAACAGGGAGAACTATTGTCACACGCGATGATCTGGGCCGATACGAGAAGTAAACAGTATGCTAAAAAGTTGAAGGCTTCAGACTTAGCCAAAAAAATTCATGAACAAACCGGAACGCCTATTCACGCAATGTCTCCGCTTACCAAACTGATCTGGATGAAAAACGAAAGAAAGGAGATTTTTGAAAATGCGGAAAAATTTATTTCCATTAAGGAATATATTTTCTTTCGGCTAACCGGAAAGTTTATAGTGGATGAAGGCATTGCTTCCTGCACCGGTCTGTACGATATTTACAAGCACCAATGGCTTCCCGAAGCGTTGGAATTAGCGGCAATAGATTCATCAAAACTTTCAACGGTAGTTCCGGCCACTCAAATCGAAAAAGATTTGCTTCCGTCAATCCTTGAAGAATTTTCATTTCTCAAAAATCAAATCTTTGTATGCGGAGGCAATGACGGCTGCCTTGCAAATCTCGGTTGCGGCGCATTATATGAAAAACAGGCGGCATTGAGCATCGGAACGAGCGGCGCCATCCGCACCGCTGAATTCCGTCCTAAAAAAACAAAATTGTATCCCTTGTTCCGTTATCTGTTGACGAAAGATATCTATATAACCGGTGGCCCGATAAATAACGGAGGAATTGTGATCGATTGGTTTGCCAAAAACTTTCTCGGATTTTCCATCGATTCAGACGATAATTTTCAACGCGTAATGGATAAAGCAGCAGAAGCTGAAGCGGGAAGCGAAGGCGTTTATTTTCTACCTTATTTACTCGGAGAAAGAGCGCCGGTTTGGAATGCCGATGCCTGCGGTTTGTTTTATGGATTGAAAATAAAACACGGTAAGCCACATTTGACACGGGCTGTAATTGAAGGCATCTCCTTCAATCTGATGCAGATCCTCGAGTCGATTGAAAACAACGGCGAAAAAGTACAGGAAGTGATCGTTACCGGAATTGTTACAAAATCGAACTGGTGGATGCAGCTATTGTCGGATATGTTTGGAAAGAAAATTATTTTAAATGAACCGGTCGATGCCTCTGCGATGGGCGCAGCTTTCATTGGAATGAAAGCAGTGGGAAGGATAAAAAGTTTTGATGAAGTGCAAAAATTTTCTATAGTTTCTCAAACCTTTACCCCTGATAAAAAACTACACGAACGCTATCAGATGATGTATGTAAACTACAAGACGCTTTATCCGCGATTGGAAAGGCAGGGGTAAGGACTTGCCGGATTCAAATAAAATGTTTGAGTAAAAGCACTCCCGATAAACCTGTAACCGATACGATAGATTCCATCACCGACCAGGAACGGATGGTATCGATAATGGAGAGGTTGAAATATTCTTTAAACATCCAGAAGCCGCTGTCATTGACGTGACTAAACATAAGGCTGCCTGAACCGATCGAAAGCACCATCAAATTCGGGTTTGCATCCGTCTGCAGCAGGAAAGGAGCGATGATTCCGGCAGCCGTAAGCCCCGCAACGGTAGCCGATCCCACACAGACCCGGATAACTGCAGCCATAAGCCATCCGAGAATCAGGGGATCGATATTCAGATGTTGAAACGCCAGGCCAATTTCGTTGCTGACACCACTTTCCTGCAATACCTGTTTCAGCGCGCCGGCTCCGGCTATTACGAGCAGAATCATCCCAACATCTTTCAAGGCCGATGTATAATAGTTGCTCAGGACATTCATTCCTACCTTTCTGAAAATGCCGAGTGAAAAGCTGATCCAGATCAATGCCACCAACATAATAACATTGGGATCAGACAAAAAGGCGATCACCTGATTTCCGGATGAAAAAAAAGAAACGACAGTAAATGAAATCAGCAGAATCACGGGTAATAAGGCCGAAAAAAAGCTGTTGAATGCCGACGGCAATTGTTGCGTTTCTAATAATGCAGGCTGAAACGTTTCCAGCGGCTTCGACGGAATTCTTTTCAGCGTGGAAGCGAAGACGGGGCCTGCCAGAATGATCGCTGGTATTGCAATGATAATTCCGTAAAAAAGCGTGAGACCGAGGTTGGCATCGAACTGGCTCACGAGCGCCGTTGGTGCAGGATGGGGAGGTAAGAATCCGTGGGTTACCGATAGGGCCGCAAGCATCGGGATACCAACGTATACGGCCGGAAGTTTCGTGGTGTACACCACAGAAAAAATCAACGGAATCAATAAGACAAATCCGACATTATAAAACAGTGGAATTCCCACAATGAATCCCGTGATCATCATCGCCCATTGAAAATATTTTTTCCCAAAAAAATTTATGAGGACATCTGAAATTTTCTGTGCGGCACCACTTTCGGCAATCAATTTTCCCATCATGGCGCCGAGACAGATGATCACAGCGAGATCTCCAAATAAATTCCCAATCCCTTTGCCAATGATCTTTGGAATTTCGGGTAATGGAATCTGCAACAAAAGTGCGGCAAGAATAGAGATAAAAATGAACGAAGGAAAGGGATGTATTTTAAATAATGCGATCAGCAAAATCAGCAATGCGATACAAAAACAGACAATAACAATTGACATCAATGAATTGTTAGGTGTTCAATATAATATCCTATATCTGAAATCGCAACTAATCCGACTCCAACAGTTCTTTACATTCCCGCAATAATTTTTCTTTGTCAACGGCTGCCGTTCCCACTTCTTCGCACACGAGTCCGCCGGCGATATTTGCAATTTCGGCAGCCATCGTCACATCTTTTGTTGCTGCATACACCAGAGAAGCTACCGCTATTACCGTATCTCCTGCCCCGCTCACATCGGCTACGTTTCTTAGATGGGATGGAATTACTTTAGCGTAATTTCCTTTTTGAATGAACAACCCGTTTTCAGACAGGGTGATCAGTGAAATACGGTGCTGCAGGATGTCGTGAAGCCGGTTGTGAATAACGCGGAGTTGTTCGTCATCAACCTGATCCAAAAGGATATTCAATCCTTCTTTTACTTCATTGTAATTTGGTTTGAAAATATCAACGCCTTTGTAAGCGAGAAAGTTTTTGCGTTTGGGATCGACTGTTGTTACAATCCCATTTTCTTTACAATATGCAATGATATTTGTGATAAGACTTTCGGTCAACACGCCTTTGTTGTAATCTTCAAAGATGACGAGTGCAGGCTGATATCGTTTTGCAAAAGAAGTAAAATTATTGAGCAGTAATTCTTCATCTTCCGCGCTGATATTTTCCGTCATTTCCGCATCCACCCGCATCATCTGCTGGCTTCGGCTTATGATTCTGATCTTATTGGTAGTTGTACGTTCGCGGCTTTTTACAATATATTTCGTATCGACATGTTCACGTTGCAAAAGGTCCATCAGTGTTTCAGCATCTTCATCATCGCCCATAACCGTAAACAGGGTGGTTTCCGCATTGAGGGAAACCGTATTTAGTGCCACGTTTCCTGCTCCGCCAATTCTTTCCTCCTTCCGGTGTAGGGCCACTACGGGAACGGGCGCTTCGGGAGAAATCCGCTCTACCCTTCCCCACCAATAAGTGTCGAGCATGACGTCTCCGATGACTGCCACGCGCAGGTTTGAAAAATCGCTAAAGAGTCTCTCAAGATTCATTTTCCCGGTGTTTTTTATCCGTTAAGTTTTTGTTTTTGCTTTTCAATGCAAGATAATAAAGCGGAATTCCAATCAAGGTTATGATTAATCCCGGCCAGGTAAATTTCGGTTTAAAAACAATCAGCAAAATGCAGAAGCTGATGCCCATCAGCATATATAGTGCGGGTAAAACCGGATATCCAAACGCTTTATAAGGACGCTCCGCAAGTGGTTTTCTTCGCCTTAGAATAAAGATACCGGCAATCGTCATTACATAAAAAATAACCACTACAAAGGAGATCATATCCAGCAGATCACCGTACTTTCCACTCAGGCAAAATATCGACGCGATGATACACTGTGTCCACAATGCCCATTCCGGAACGGCATTTTTATTCAATTCACCCGCCTTTTTGAAAAACAGATCATCCTTTGCCATTGTGTAATAAACCCTTGCTCCTGCTAAAATCAAACCATTGTTGCAGCCAAAAGTTGAAATCATAATAAGAATAGCAATAACGTACATTCCGGCATTTCCAAAAATCGCATTTGCAGCAGCTACCGCTACGCGGTTTTCCGGAGCGAAGGCGAGGTCTTGTACGGGTAAAACAGAAACATACATCAGATTACAACTGACGTAAATCAGTGTAACAAGTGAGGTTCCTAAAAACAGGCTCAGACCGATGTTTCTTTTCGGATTTTTAATTTCGCCGGCAATGAATGTAACGTTATTCCACGCATCACTGCTGAATATTGAACCGACCATGGCGCTTGCCATTGCTCCCAACAGCACCACACCGGTGATTGGCTCCCATTGAAGGTCAGACAAGTTAGTGGCATTACTGAAAACCGCTTTCAGCGGCGTCCAGGCATCTGCCCAATTCATCTTCCAGACGGCGGGATTGGCCGCGATGAATCCAAAAATGATCAATCCAAACAATGCAAGAATTTTAGTGGAGGTAAAAATGTTTTGAACCCATTTTGCTCCCTGCACGCCTTTGGTATTTGTATAGGTGAGAAGGAATATAAGTGCTATCGCCACAAGCTGCGCCGGATATACTTTCAGCGATCCTATGGTCAGCAAAACATTTTCATCCTTCAACTCCAAAACAGGGAAAAAATATCCGGCAAATTTTGAAAAAGCAACCCCTACAGCCGCAATCGTGGCGGTTTGGATGACGGCAAAAAAACTCCATCCATAAAGAAATGCGATCATTGGGTTATAGGCTTCCTTAAGATACACATACTGGCCACCGGCTTTCGGATACATTGCACTTAGCTCGCCGTAGCTGAGGGCGGCAATGATGGTCATAAAACCGGTTATCAGCCATGCGAGAATAAGCCAGCCCGCGCTGCCAAGGTCTTTCAGCATGTCGGCGCTGACGATAAAAATTCCGGAGCCGATCATACTTCCGGCCACAATCATAGTAGCATCTATCAAGCCGAGAGAAGGTTTAAAATGTGAGGCGTGTTGCTCAGACATAAACAATTAGATATATTATTCAAAAAACCCCATCGAAAAATCAATGGGGTGTGAAAGATAGGAATAAGTTTGAATTTTTATTTATTCTTCCCGGTTTTATATTCTTCATTCAATCCCGAAATAATTTCTGAGGTGATATTTCGTACGGTATCTTTATAATAAAGATAATCATCTGCACTGCTTGCAAACACATAAGTAAGGCCTTTGTTAGCGCAGTAATTCTTCAGGTAATCCTGGATCTTCATTTTCACCTGTTGCATTTTTTCAATTGCTTCGGTATTCATCGAAGCGGTAAGTTTCTGCTCGGTTTCAGCGTAGTTATTTTGCAGTTTCATCAGCTCCTGCTGGTATTCACTTTGTTCATTCTGTGAAAGGTTTGGACCCTTTTGCTGATACTCTTTGTACTTCTCGTTGAAATTATTTTTCAGTTTATTCAAACTCGAAGCATTTTCCCGGTCCTTACGGGTAAGATAACTCTTCACTTCTTTTGCGTACTCATAATTATTTTCAAGAGAATCGAGTTCAAAATAAGCAATCGACACCGTTGTCTTTAAAGCATCCGCCTGCGTTTCGGCCGCCTTTACAGAAACAGGTTTGGGATCACTATTATAATGCAAATAAAACAGATATCCAACCGCCGCCAACAATACAACATTCAACCCTAATAAAACATTTTTCATTTGATTATTTTATGCGGGGTGAAGATAAAGTTAAGTGAAAAAATAAATTGTTAAAACAAAACCTAAAATAGCATAGTCCGTAGTCGAAAACCGTTGCCGGTCGGGCATTACAACCACTTGTCGGATGATTGACGCACGACGTGATATAGGCTAAGACGTGGTGATTTGTTTTTTATACTTTTGCAAAAAATTTGTTGGTGTCTGACCTACCTGAAATATTTCTAAAACACCTTGAATCGGTAGATGGTTTTGATCGAGACGCACTTCGTTTGGCCCATGAAAGCAGCCGGCAAGTGCATTCGATCCGTATCAATCCCGATAAACTGAATGACCAGTCAAATCTGATTTTTAGTGATCTAATCAAAGAAGATGTTCCCTGGTGTCATTATGGAAAATATCTCTCAGAAAGGCCATCCTTTATTTTAGACCCTGTATGGCATGGCGGAGGCTATTACGTACAGGAAGCAAGCAGCATGTTTTTATGGCACATTTTGAATCAGATAAATCTGACGGACGAACCATCGGTTAGAATACTCGATCTATGCGCTGCACCTGCCGGCAAAACAACCATTCTTGCTACAAAATACAAAGAGGCACTGATTGTGAGCAATGAAACAATAAAAAACCGCGTTCCGGTTTTATTGGAAAATTGCAATCGCTGGGGATCAGAAAATATCGTAGTGACCTCAAATGACGCATCCGATTTAAGCAGAATGGACGGCTATTTTGATATTATCCTCGCAGATGTTCCATGCAGTGGAAGCGGCTTATTCAGAAAGCAGCCCGACGCGATCGGATCATGGTCTGAAAACAATGTGATGCTTTGCTGTCAGCGACAGGAGCGCATTTTATCAGACGTGCTTCCTGCACTGAAAATGGGCGGCATTCTGATATATTCAACCTGTTCTTATTCCAGGGAGGAGAATGAAAATATAGTGGATTGGCTAATAAAAGACCATCAGTTGGAGCCGATAAGAATCGGGACCGAAAATGAATGGAATATTGTTGAAACGAAATCTGAAAAGGAAGGTTGGGGCTACCGCTTTTTCCCCGATAAGTTAAAAGGTGAAGGTTTTTTTAATGCCGTACTGAAGAAAAAAGCGGGCGCAACCTTTCAAAAACAAAAATCCAAAAAGCAGGTCAAAACGATTGCACGGCCCGAAGGTTTATCACCTTGGCTCAAAGACGAAAAGCCGCTCTATTTCTTACAACAAAATGAAAAAATCCTCGCCATTCCTGAAACAATTAAAAATGAATTGACTTTTCTGCAACAACATCTCTATTTAAAGAAGGCGGGCATTGAGGCGGGAAGCAGTAAGGGAAAGGAATTTATTCCAGAACACGCGCTGGCTTTGAGTCGGCTGTTGAAAGAAGATGTTCCGGCCCTGGAACTCGATCTTCCGAATGCTATTAATTATCTTAAGAAAAAGGAAATTAGTTTTGCAAATCCCGTTAAAGGATGGAGATTGGTGCGTTTTAATGGCATCAATATTGGGTGGGCAAAAGGTTTAAACACCAGAATAAATAACTATTATCCAACATCCTGGAGAATTTTAAAAGATTAATTTAGCGACTGAAAATAAAACGGATGAAAAAAATACTTTTTGCAATAGGTTTATCGATTCTGATTACTGGATCTCTTCTGGCACAAAATCTTACCCATAAAGTTGTGAAGGGAGAGACACTCTCGGCAATTGCAACAAAATATGGAACCACCGTTGGAGACATCATGCGGTATAACGGCATGAACGCATCGAGCCAGCTTTCTATTGGTCAGATGGTAAAGATCCCACCTGCTGCAACAAAGGCAAAAGCGGCAACAACCGATACAAAGCCTGCTGCTGCAGCAATTTCAAATGCAAGAGAACATGTTGTTCAAAAATCTGAAACGCTTTATGCGATCAGCAAAAAATATGGTGTTACCATCCCTCAACTTCAAAAGTGGAATGGATTGACTGCTGCCGGTATTCAGGTTGGTCAAAAGTTGATTGTGAGCGATCCATCCGCTTCTGTAGCACGCAATCAGTCTCCGAAAACGGAGGTTACGGCAAAAAATCCCGAACCCAAACCGTCCGATCCTACAGCAAAAACGCAGCAAACTGAATCCGCAACGACTCCGCAAAAATCGATCAAGACCACTTCAATTGAAGTTGTTCCTGCCACTACCGTTACCACTGATCCGGCAGAAAATTCAAACGAAAAAATTTCCCTGTCAGATATTCCGGCTGAAGGTTTTTTCAAGAATGATTTTTTAAGAACCGCAAATTCGGCAAGTACCCAAACGGTAAAGGGAACGGGTATGGTTTTTAAAACAACGAGCGGATGGAATGATAGAAAATACTATATCCTGATGAATGAGGCTCCGGTTGGTTCGATCGTAAAAATTTCAGCCAACAACAAAATAGTTTACGCCAAAGTATTATGGAAACTGGAGGAGATGAAGCTCAATGAAGGGTTGAGCTTTCGTTTGAGCGATGCGGCAGCCAATGCATTGGGGATAAATGATAACAAGTTTAATTTAACCGTCGAATTCTAATGAACAATTTAAAAAGATATTTTGCAGTCGTCCTGTTCAGCGCCTTCGCTCTCGTAGCGCAAAGTCAATCAGCTGTTTCTACCGACAGCTTTGCGATTGCAATAAAAAATCCTGACGTTCAGATACTGGACGTTCGAACGCCATCGGAATATACTTCAGGACATATTAAATCAGCCTTTTTAGCCGACTGGCTGCAACCTGAAGAATTTAAGAGAAGAGTGGGATTTCTTGACAAATTAAAGCCGGTGCTTGTGTATTGCGCGGCGGGTCCGAGGAGTGAAAAGGCAGCGGATTGGCTCTCTAAAAACGGCTTTTCGCAGGTGCAATACCTGAAGGGAGGCTTCACGAAATGGAAGCTCGAAGACAAGCCCTATGAAGCAGAAACGGCAGCCACACAGCTCAGTAAAAAAGAATATGACGAATATTTATCGGCCTTTCCCGTAGTGCTGGTTGATTTCGGCGCTGTCTGGTGTCCTCCGTGTAAAAAAATGGAACCGGTGATGGACAGTCTTCAAAAGGAATTGAAAAACAAGTTTAAACTTACCAACATTGACGGAGGCATCAATACCGACATCATGAAGGAATTGAATGTAACCGTTCTTCCAACCTTCATTCTGTATAAAAACGGTAAAGAAGTCTGGAGAAAAGAAGGGCTGGTTGAAAAAGCTGAATTTGTGCGGGTAATAAAGGATGTGAATTAGGCAAATCATCTTATGCCGGTTTTTTAGGTTGACATTCACGCGGCTTCTCTCATTTGTATCCGACGCCGGTTGAACCGGATATTGCAATATTTCATTATCTTCCTCAAAACATAAATATGAAAATAAAAGTTTTGATGTTGATGCTTTTAATGGGCGTGCTCGCCTTGTCGATTACGGCATTTACGATTCCCGGGTATGTGAAAAATCCGACCGTTGAAGGAGCATGGTTGTTGCAAAACGGCAGTGAATCTCAGGTACTCACATTTACCGATCAGTATTACACACACACGAGCTATAACGAGTCAGCAAAAAAATTTGTTCAAACAACAGGCGGCCCCTTTAAATTAAATAAAGGAGAATTGGTGTTTGAGGTTGAATTTGACACCAAATTTCCCGAACTCGTAGGCAAAAAAGTTAAGTATCCAATTAGTCAAAACGGCAACGATTTGACGGTGGATTTTGAGGGCAAAAAATCGGTCTTTAAAAGAATAGATGACGGGAATGCACCCCTGGCCGGTGTTTGGCATATTACGAGCCGCATGCAGGACGGAAAATTAGTTCCCATACATCGAACGGGCACGCGAAAAACGCTTAAAATCCTTACCGGTAAAAGGTTTCAATGGGTTGCGATTGATCCCGCAAAAAAAGAATTTTCAGGAACAGGCGGTGGAACTTATAGTTTCAACGACGGCGTTTATACTGAAAACATTGAATTCTTTTCGCGGGACAGCAGTCGCATTGGCGCTTCGCTGAGTTTTGATGGAAAATTAGAAGATGGCAACTGGCATCACAGCGGATTAAGTTCCAAAGGAGACAAGATTTATGAAGTCTGGAGTAAGGTGAAGGAGTAAATACACCAGAAATTCTATAATCTATTTGATGCATTAATCTTTTTAATAATAGCAATAGCCAGGTAAAAGAGAAGCGCGGGAAAATCTCTTTCGTTTTTCTCCCGCGGATAGCGCGGAGTTTCGCAGATTTTTTCTCCGCGGTCATCTGCGTGCTCACCGGGAAACTCTCTTCAAATTCTCTCCCGAGGATAGCGCGGAGTTGCGCAGATTTTTTCTCGCGTGGATCTGCGTACTCAGCGGGAAACACCTGGTACGGGACTCGAACTGGCAGCATCCTAGCCATCAAAAAAAAAGACTCTCATCTGAAATGAAAGTCTTCTTGCGGACCGGACGGGACTCGAACCCGCGACCTCTGCCGTGACAGGGCAGCATTCTAACCAACTGAACTACCGATCCAAAACTCACCGGTAAAACGGCTTATCAACCGGGTCGCAAAGATAAGGGTAAAGATAATTTTCAAACAAATCTTTTTAATAAAATTTTTGAAAGCGTACTTTTACACATCAGCATTTTATCTTCGCATTATGCCAAAGTATCCCAACAGACAATTTTTAGACTTCGAGCAGCCGATTAAGGAGTTGTATGAGCAGATAGAAGAAAACAAAAAGCTAGCAGAAAAGAACTCCAAAGTAGACTACCAGGCAATCATTGCACAATTGGAAGACAGCATCTTAGAAAAGCGAAAGGAAATTACAGAACATCTCACTCCCTGGCAGCGGGTGCAACTGAGCCGCCATCCGGATCGCCCATACACATTTAAATATATCGACAAGATCACCACCAATTTTGTAGAACTGCATGGCGACCGGAATGTGAAAGACGACAAGGCAATGGTGGGTGGATTTGCACAAATTGACAGCAGAACCGTAATGATTATCGGTCAGCAAAAGGGGATAAATACGAAGGCACGCCAATTACGAAACTTCGGAATGGCCAATCCCGAAGGTTACCGGAAAGCACTGCGCCTAATGAAACTGGCAGAAAAATTCAATAAACCGGTCATTACGCTGATCGACACTCCCGGTGCCTTTCCGGGGCCGGAAGCCGAAGAACGCGGACAAGGTGAGGCAATAGCGAGGAATATTTATGAGATGATTCGGCTCAAGGTGCCCGTGATCTGTATCATTATCGGAGAAGGTGCCAGCGGCGGTGCACTTGGAATCGGCGTGGGCGATAAGGTTCTAATGATGGAAAATACCTGGTATACCGTTATCTCTCCCGAAAATTGCAGTTCAATTCTCTGGCGGAGTTGGGCAAAAAAAGAAGTTGCAGCCGAACAACTGCGATTAACAGCTACCGATATGAAAAGCTTCGGATTGGTAGATGAAATCATTCCCGAACCTATCGGAGGTGCCCACTGGGATTATGATGGAGCCGCTTCGCTCGTGAAATCCGCCATCTTAAAGTCACTCGCCGAAGTAGATAAGATTCCGGCCGAACAACGAGTGCAGAACCGGATTGAAAAGTTTGGCAGAATGGGATCATGGAATGAGATTGAAATTCCGGAAGAAAAGAAACAGGAAGGCGTTTCAGATGTACCAAGGGATTAGCTTACGTTAGGATCGCCATCATCTTTCCAAAAAAATTATTCAATGCCATCGATCAGACATATTATTTCGGGTACAGGCGTAGCAATTGTAACGCCCTTTAATGAAAAGGGTTTCGTAGATTATGATGCTTTAAAAAATCTCATTTACCATCTTATCGATGGTGGGGTAAATTACCTTGTATCCCTCGGCACAACGGGTGAAACTCCCACACTTTCCAAAGCCGAAAAAACGGATATTCTAAAGTATACCGTTCACACCGTAAAAAACTCTGCAAAGCCGGATATGCCAGTGATTGCAGGGATTGGCGGCAACAACACCAGCGAAATCATTGAAGAATTAAATACGTTTCCTCTCGAATCCATCAGCGCAATTCTCAGCACGTCTCCTTATTATAATAAGCCTTCCCAGGAAGGATTGTTTCAACATTATAAGGCGGTAGCGGAAAATTCGCCGTTGCCGGTGATATTGTATAATGTTCCCGGAAGAAGCGGAAAAAATGTTGAAGCCGCTACCACTGTTCGTCTCGCTCATGAAGTTGAAAACGTGGTGGCAATCAAAGAAGCAAGTGGTGATCTGGTGCAATGTATGAAAATCCTGAGAGATGCACCGGAAGATTTCGTTGTGGTAAGCGGAGACGATGCGTTGGCATTTCCACAAATCGCCATGGGCATGAAAGGCGTTATCAGCGTGGCCGCAAATGCATTTCCTTTTGAATTCTCAAACATGGTAAATGCGGCATTAAACGCACAGCTGGAGGAGGCGAAAAAATGGAACGACCTCCTTATGCCGGCCTACGACCTGATGTTTGCGGAAAACAACCCTGCCGGCGTAAAAGCCTTCTTATCCGCACTCGGGCTCATTGGCAATCATCTGCGGCTGCCGCTTGTTCCCTTGAGCGCGAAATACGCCGAACAGGTAAAACCCTGCATCGAGCGGATTCACTCAGACCGATAAAACTGATTTTAAAACGTCTGCAATTTTGCTTCCTTTTTCTTTCATCTGCTCAACAGAAAGCGAAAGCGGAATTGAGGTTGAAATACAACGTTTCATCACAGCATCGCTGGCTGAAAAATCTTTGTCCCCCAACGATTTCAGTTGGTTTTCCTGCAATGGATTCAGCGGATACAATGACTGCGCATTTTTCAGGTGATGCCACTTTTTAATATAGTGCCAGTTATTGTTGTACCAATAGAAATTTCCTGAAGCTATTCCGTTTTCCTTAAAAGCGTTTATTGCCTTTTCCGCCAATTCTTCGTTAGGCAAAAACCAGCTCAAAAAGGTGCAGCTATCGCCTTTCTCGTCGGGAATTTCACGGAATGAAATGCCCTCAATTCCCGAAAGAATCGCCTTTAACGCCGCATGATTGTTTTTTTGAATTTCGAGAAATTTATCCAGCTTCTTTATTTGCCCTTTTCCAACGGCTGCATGTAGTTCGCTGATCCTGAAATTGTATCCGATGAAGGGATGCGTTTCAGCCCCACGATCATTGCCTTTGTGATCATGTCCGTGATCGGAATAGCCATCGCATTTTGTATAGACAGCATCATCGTTGGTGACAATTGCTCCGCCTTCTCCGCAGGTAATCGTTTTCACAAAATCGAAGGAGAAAGTTCCCGCATGTCCGATCGTTCCGAGATATCTTCCTTTATAAGTGGCGCCGAAACTCTGGCAGGCGTCTTCAAGTAACACAAGGTCGTGTTCGCTGCAGATGGCCATCAGTTCATCCAGCCTCGCCATACTTCCGCACATGTGAACCGGCATCACGCATTTCGTTTTAGGCGTAATGGCATTTTTCACGGCCGAAGGGCTGAGCGTAAGCGTTTCATCGATATCTGCCAAAACGGGAATGGCGCCCACACTTAAAACTGCTTCAAAACTGGCCACAAAAGTAAAGGTGGGCATAATCACCTCGTCGCCGTACCCGACTCCCAAAGCCGCAAGGGCTGTGGTGAGGGCCGCCGTGCCACTGCTCACAAGTTGCGCATGCCTGCAGGAAAACTTTTCTTTAATCAGATCCTCCAGCTCCCGTGCTTTCCAATTGCCGTTTCTCAGGCCATCAAAACCATAGCGCATTAATATTCCGGACTCCAATACGTCGTTGACTTCCTTTCGTTCGTCCTCACCAAAAAATTCAAATCCTGGCATAGCTAATTTTTTTTCGGCCTTAAAGGTAAATAAAGATGTATTAACCCCGAAGGATTCTTAGACCGGCAGGGGAACCTTTAAATTACATTAAACTAATTGCAAAATCTTAATGTGCAGGAGAAAGAAAGGATATTTGTGCGATTTAATTCCTGAAAAAATGCCAGCCACCAGAACTGTAGTGCGGTTACACCTATCTATGCATTTCAAAGTGTATCCACATTTTTTACTGCTCATAATTTCCTTACATTTTTTACTCGCCGGCTGTTCGCAACCCGGAAATATGGATGTGGAACAACTCAGCTTTCTTCGGGATTCACTTAAACCTACGCCTTCAACACAGGCTCATTATACACCTGAAACGATCACAGGTACTATCTATCTGACCTTTGATGACGGCCCGCTCTATGGAAGCGAAAACATCAACAGGATTATAGAAAATGAGAAGATAAAAGTGAATGTGTTCGTAGTTGGAAAACATGCCGAAACAAACAAAAAGCTGAAGGAATATTACCGGCTTTACAGCGAGAATCCCTTTGTAGAGATCGGCAACCACAGTTATACCCATGCGCTCGGAAAATACCGGGAATTTTATTCAAACACCCCGGGCACAGTCCGTGATTTTGAAAAATGCCAGAAGAATCTCGGCATTCCAACGATGATCGCAAGGTTACCGGGCAGAAACCAATGGCGGCTCAACAGCGTTTCTAAGAACGATATCGGCAGCGGCACTTCCACCTCCGATTCCTTGCAAAAGATCGGTTTTAAAATCTACGGATGGGATATTGAGTGGAATAAAAATTCCAGTACCGGCGGTCCGAAACAAAGTGTTGAATACATGGTGGAACTGATCGAAAGACAACTGCGCGACAGCAGCACGGTGAGGCCCGGTCACATCATATTGCTGGCACATGATGAAATGTTTAAGAATACCGGAGCAATGGAATTGCAGAAGTTGATCGGGAAGTTGAAGGCCACGAATAAATATGCTTTTGAGCACCTGAGCAACTATCCGGGATAAGGATGTAATTTTAAGGATGGAAATGAATGCAACGGCAAAAAAGCTGCAGGTAAAAGCGTCGCAAAAGATCTTGATCCCCGGTGCACCTCCCTGGTTTCAGCCGGCTTTATTGCCGCTTCCCGAAAACACTTTCATTGAAACCCGTTTAGACGGGAAAACGGGGCAGTTTGATCTGATCCTGTTATTTGTGAAAAACCGGGAAGAACTTGCCAAAAAATTTCCACCCCTTGTCGATTTGCTCAGGCCGGATACGATCTTATGGATTGCTTATCCAAAGAAGCGTTCCGGCATCAGCACCGATTTGAACATGATGGGTGGCTGGGACACGATGGAGAAATACTTACTTCGGCCGGTTGCTTCCGCTTCGCTAAACGAGGAATGGACAGCGATAAGATTTAAACCCGGTTCAGCGGTAAAAAAGTCCGCTGCTGCCAATGAGCAGATTAAAAAAAATGAATACGGAAATTATGTTGATGTGGTTCATAAGAAAATCACGCTGCCGCCCGACATCAAATCTGTATTAGATGAAAGTCCGGCCGCCGCTTCCTTTTTCGAACGCCTCTCCTATACCAACAAAAAGGAATATGTCATCTGGATATTATCTGCCCGGCAGGAAGCCACCAAACAAAACCGGTTGCAAAAAATGCGAGAACTCCTGGAATCCGGCCGGAAAAACCCTTCCGACAAAGGTTTGTAGGAAGCTTTATTTATTCCGATTAACGTCGCCGGTTTTCAATTCCTAAAATGGTGCGATTAAAAGTAAATTACCTCGATGTTGAAAAGCCGTTTCTAACCGTTTCAATTCCTAAAATGGTGCGATTAAAAGTTGCTTGCCGTGTCCCGTCATTGTAATTCTGGTTTTTGTTTCAATTCCTAAAATGGTGCGATTAAAAGTTTTATTACGATAGGCGGAGTTGAAAGTAAAGGATGTTTCAATTCCTAAAATGGTGCGATTAAAAGAGGTACAAGGAACTGAAGCTGCTGCTGAAAGCCGGGTTTCAATTCCTAAAATGGTGCGATTAAAAGCGAAACAGATTTAAAATTTATACAGTATAATGAATAAGTTTCAATTCCTAAAATGGTGCGATTAAAAGTAAAAAAATGCTATTGGAGTTTATGAAAATAGCAAAGTTTCAATTCCTAAAATGGTGCGATTAAAAGCAGGATCTTCTTTCATCAATTTCTTATAACCGAAAATGTTTCAATTCCTAAAATGGTGCGATTAAAAGCGGTGTAAGCGTCTATCACCTCATTTACCACCATCTTTGTTTCAATTCCTAAAATGGTGCGATTAAAAGCCAAAACACACAAGTAAAGCGGCTTTTCTTTGATATGTTTCAATTCCTAAAATGGTGCGATTAAAAGATTTACAGGGCGCGGAATATGGTTATTTTGTTTCGTAGTTTCAATTCCTAAAATGGTGCGATTAAAAGTT
>JAFAEW010000112.1 GCA_023423835.1 Bacteroidota bacterium
AAACATGACCTGACTGGTCTACTGAAATATCCTAAACCTCCTTCACGACATCTCCATAGTATCCGGTTTCGTTCAACATGCGGCTTCATTGTTGGTGCTTCGCACCCAACGAAGCCTTAGTTGTTATAGGGCGTTTTTCTTTGTCTGTCAATTGTATTCATTTCCAAAATTCCCACCATTTTTTCTCAATTTGCTTGTCCCAAAGTGTTCACTTTTAGTTTTTAACGATGCTATCGCTATTTGAATATTTGTTTAAGGTAATAGATTTAGCAATTGGAATACCACCAATCACTTCCAATAAAAACCCAAATTGAAAGGGTATAATCCTATAAAGGTGATGTCCCACATTAAAATATTTATCCAAATGGGAATAGACATAAAGGCACCTATAATAGCTGTCCGATTAAAAATAAGTAAAGTTCCAGTCAGTATTTGCAAAATACCAATAAACGAATTATATGGTTCCTGGCTTGTCTATACCAGGAAACTCGAAATAAATCAATGACTTTTAGAGGCTGGTGCAGGTTGATGCGGTTGTATAAAACTGCCCGCCGATAAGTTTACTCCAACTGTACCTTAGTAATGTATAGGCTAACCAGATTCTTGCAACCAAAATGAAATAGTCCCAAAGAATTGCTTTGTCAAATTTCTTTTTTTCGTTCTCGGTCATGTAGTGATTCACCATTTTGTCACCTCCTTCCAAAGAAACATTTATTGATTATCATCAGTTTTCAATTGCGTTTGGCTTTTTACACGGCTTCGCCTCTCTCAGTCACATGAAGGGATGAAACAGTTGAAAAATCTGCTACTAATTTAAAAAGTTTTTTTTAGTAATAACGAAAAAAAATTCCGGCTCATAGGTTTTTTTTGATTTAGCTTCTAAAGCCAAATTGTCGGAAACAAAGTATAGTCGCTAATGTGTCCCTGCCCCTATTTATTCTACAGCCGATGGGCTGCCGGATAGCAGCGGAAAACCCGGTGAAGGCATCTGCGCATTGGCTTTGTGCCGGATTTGCAGCGGATAGCCGGAACTGCGGCCGATAGTAGCACCGCCGATGAGAGCCCCTGATTTTCCTGGTCTATCTTATTTTTTATAAAATTCTGTGATGCTGGGCAAAACCATTTGACTGCATCAGCCGGCGGTCATGCACCATGTATTCAGATCCGGTCTTCTTTATGCAACCATTTTTTGTACATGAGATCGACTATCAGAAGGAACAGTCCAAAAACCGGTAAGAAAAACAAAATTAAGAGCTTAAGCACTTTGATTTTAAAATCGGTCTTGCGGTCATTCAAAACAATAACCGCCACAAATGCGATGATCGTTAAATAAACGAGAATGATAAAAACGACTTGTTGCTGGGTAATAAACATTCCGGGACGAAAATAGGTTTTTGTGTTAATACTTCCCCTTAAAAAATCCTCACTGATAACAAAGAAATCGAATCCGGTTGTTAAATTTAAGATGTACATCTATTATTTATTCTTCATCTTTGTATTAAACTTTACATAATGGACTTTTTGAAAGAATTGGGAATCTCCGCACAAAATGACGGAGTTTCTACCGGCTCTGACTGGATGAAAGGTAATGGCGAAAAAATAGATTCGTACTCTCCCGTTGACGGAAAGCTGATTGCTTCGGTAACTGCAGGCGACCGCGAGGACTACGATGCAATGATGGAAAAAGCAACCGCTGCTTTTAAAGAATGGAGAATGTGGCCGGCTCCGAAAAGAGGCGAAGTGGTGCGTCAGCTCGGAGAGGCATTGAGAAAATACAAAGATCCTCTTGGAAAACTAGTAAGCTATGAAATGGGAAAAAGCCTGCAGGAAGGCTGGGGTGAAGTGCAGGAAATGATTGATATCTGTGATTTTGCCGTGGGATTATCGCGACAGTTGTACGGACTTACCATGGCAAGCGAAAGGCCGATGCACCGCATGTTTGAACAATGGCATCCGCTTGGCGTGGTTGGAATTATTTCAGCCTTCAATTTCCCGGTTGCGGTTTGGAGCTGGAATACCGCTATCGCATTGGTTTGCGGAGACGTTTGCGTTTGGAAACCTTCGTCGAAAACCCCGCTTTGTGCCGTTGCCTGTCAAAAAATAATTGCGGATGTATTGAAGAAGAATGGCGCTCCTGAAGGTGTGAGCAACCTGATTGTTGGCAATGCAGCAGGTGATTTCATCAACAACGATAAACGCATTCAACTGGTTTCCTTCACCGGTTCTACGAGAGTCGGCCGCCACGTAGCGACCACGGTTGCTGAACGTTTCGGTAAAACGATTCTTGAATTGGGTGGAAACAACGCGATCATCGTTTCAGAACATGCCGATTTTAATTTGCTCCTTTCCGGCGTTGTTTTTGGAGCGGTGGGAACTGCGGGTCAAAGATGCACCACTACGAGAAGGCTGATTATTCAGGATTCCATTTACGATAAAACGCTGGCAATTCTGAAAAATGCGTATGTTCAACTAAAGGTGGGCGATCCTTTGGATTCAAATAATCATGTTGGTCCGTTGATCGATCAAAAAGCCGTTCAGGATTTTTTAAATGCCATTGAAAAGGCGAAACAGCAGGGCGGCAAAGTGATTGTGGAAGGTAAAAAACTGGAAGGTGACGGATACGAAAGCGGTTGTTACGTTACACCCTGTATCATTGAAGCTAACAATGATCTTGAGATCGTGCAGGAAGAAACTTTCGCTCCTATCCTTTATGTAATGAGATATCAGAATATTGAAGATGCGATCCACATGCAGAATGCGGTGCCGCAAGGTCTTTCATCTTCCATCTTTACGCTAAACATGCGCGAAATGGAACTATTTTTATCTGCTACCGGCAGCGATTGCGGAATTGCCAATGTAAATATCGGAACGAGCGGAGCCGAAATCGGCGGTGCATTTGGAGGAGAAAAAGAAACCGGTGGCGGCAGGGAAAGTGGTTCTGATGCCTGGAAAGCGTATATGCGCAGGCAAACAAACACAGTAAACTACAGTAACCAACTGCCATTGGCACAGGGAATAAAGTTTACGATCTAGTTGGGAACGAATCCTTAAAATTGCGGCAAGGCGATGGCAAATGCGTCTTTTGCCGCAATTTTGTCTGATATCATCAATAAGAAAAATGAGACGTTTAATATGAAGAAAGTAGTTGCACTGGCGTTGTTGTTTATTTCCACCGTATCCTTTTCCCAGAAAGACCTGAAAATGTGGTATCACCTTGACCCGGAAACAGATAGCGTAAATGGAATCAGTCTTGCGAAAACCTATCAGTTCCTGGAAGGGAAAAAAGCTACGCCGATCATTGTAGCGGTAATAGATTCGGGTATCGATACCGCGCATGAAGACCTGAAAAATGTATTGTGGACGAATGTGAAAGAGATTCCGGGAAACGGCAAAGACGATGATGGAAACGGCTACGTTGATGACGTGCACGGATGGAATTTCCTCGGTAACAAAAACGGTCAGAATGTTGACAAGGAAAACGGGGAAAAGGTAAGGGTTTACTACAAATTCAAATCGCGGTTTGAAGGAAAGGATATTGATACTTCGAAGCTTTCGGCCGACGAAAACTGGGATTATTACGAATGGAAGAAAGCGGCAGCGGAAATGAAGATCAATCCCGAAGAAAAGATGCAGATCGCGATGATGGAAATGATATTGACTTCGGTAAAGAAAAATGACGCAGTGCTCACAGATGAGATGGGAAAAACTTCCTATACCCGTGCAGACCTTGAAAGCTTTGCTCCTGAAACGGCAAGGGGAAAGCAGGCGAAGCTTGGGATGGTAACCCTTCTAAAAATGCTGCAAATGGACGAGGATAAAACCAATACCGAACTGATACAGGAACTTGCCGATTATATCGATGGCAAAAACCGCGAGATCGAGGCAATGGAAGCTAAACCAAGAGATTACAGGGCAGAGATCATTAAGGATAATTATTACGATATCAATGACCGGTATTATGGTAATAACGATATCATGGGCCCTTCGTCTATGCACGGCACGCATGTTTCAGGAATCATTGCCGCTGACCGCACAAATGATGTTGGAATAAAAGGCATAGCCGATCACGTAAAGCTGATGATGATACGCGCAGTTCCTGACGGAGATGAATATGATAAGGATATTGCACTGGCAATTGTTTATGCGGTGAATAATGGAGCAAAGGTTATCAGCATGAGTTTTGGAAAAGGATTTTCTCCCGAGAAAAAATGGGTGGATGAAGCGGTGAAATATGCACAGTCGAAGGATGTTTTGCTGGTTCATGCGGCGGGAAATGAAGCGCAGGATATTGATACCTCCGATAATTTTCCAAATGCATGGCTGATGGAAACCGGGCAAACAGCTCCAAATTTTATTACCGTTGGAGCCAGCGGCGACAAACATATTTTCGGGGGAAAAATTGCAGCGGATTTCAGTAATTTCGGAGGTAAAACGGTTGACGTTTTCGCTCCGGGCGTAAGAATTTATTCCACTCTACCCGGTGGTGATAAGTATGGCAACCTCGATGGAACGAGTATGGCAGCTCCGGTAGTATCGGGCATTGCAGCGCTTATCCGCTCGTATTATCCAAAACTTTCGGCTGAGCAGGTAAAATATGCTATTGTAAATTCGGTTCAAAAACCTTCTGATGAGGATACAGTTTATCAGCCGGGTACCGATACGAAAGTGGAGTTGTCTGATCTCAGCAAATCCGGTGGTATTGTAAATGCTTATGGCGCGCTGAAACTTGCATCTACCTTGCAGCCCGAGCAGAAAAAGAAATCTCCGGAAAATAAAAAACTGGAAGCATCTTTATTAAATCCCATTGACACAAAATAAATTTTTATGAGCCGTCCACAAGCAAATGACTACGCCCCGCATTATGCTCCTTATGTTCAACTGACCGAAGGAATTTCGGTAGAAGAGGTAATCCGCAATCATTCGGCCGATATCAGTCAGTTCTTTGAATCCCTTCCGAAGGAAAAGGAAGACTTTGCTTATGCCGATGGCAAATGGACACTCAAGCAGGTACTGCAACACGTAACGGATACGGAAAGAGTATTTATTTACCGTGCACTCCGGTTTGCGAGAAAAGATAAAACGCCGCTTGCAGGATTTGAAGAAGATGAATATGCGAAAAATGACTACAGCCGCGAAAGGGATTTTGATAGTTTGAAAGAAGAATTCCGGCTGCTGAGGAAATCGACGAACCTTTTCTTTTCAACTTTGAATGAAGACCAACTGAACGCGGCCGGCACTGCAAGCAATCATACCATCACGGTGAATGCCCTGGCATTTATTGCTATTGGCCATCTGCTGCATCATAAAAAGATCATAGCCGAAAGATATCTTTCCCAACCATGAAATATTACCTGATTGCCGGGGAAGCAAGTGGAGATTTGCATGGCAGCAACCTGATTAAAGAAATAAGATTTAAAGATCCGGAAGCAGAATTCCGGGCCTGGGGAGGCGATCTGATGGCAGAGGCCGGAGCCCAGCTTGTAAAGCATTATCGCGATCTGGCTTTCATGGGTTTTGCCGAAGTGTTGATGAATTTAAAAACGATTCTGAAAAATCTAAAATTCTGCAAACAAGATATCCTCCGCTTTCATCCCGATGTAATTATCCTGATTGATTATCCCGGATTCAATTTGAGAATCGCTGAATGGGGAAAAGAAAACGGGTTCAAAATCGTCTTTTATATTTCTCCGCAGGTGTGGGCATGGAAGGAAAGCCGGGTTCCGAAAATGAAGAAAAATATCGACAAGATGCTTGTCATCCTTCCATTTGAAAAAAATTATTTCGAGGAAAAGTGGCAATGGAAAGTCGATTATGTGGGACATCCGCTGTTGGAGGTGGTTGAAAATTTTAAAGCAACGGAAAAATCAAATCCTGAAAAATTCTTCAATCCCGTAATCGATGAATCGCGGAAGGAAATCATCGCGTTGCTGCCCGGAAGCAGAAAACAGGAAATATTAAAAAAACTTCCGGTAATGCTTTCGGTAACGAAAAAGTTTCCTGATTATCGTTTCATTGTGGCCAAAGCACCGGGACAAACAGATAGTTTTTACGATGATTTGCTTTCCGGACATGAGAACGTTGAAACAGTTGGAAATGCAACCTACCATCTGCTCAATCATGCAAAGGCGGCGCTCGTCACGAGTGGCACGGCAACCCTCGAAACCGCATTATTTGGCGTTCCAGAGGTCGTTTGTTACAAAGGAAATCCGGTCAGTTACCACATTGCAAAAAGGCTGATCAAAATTAAATACATTTCGCTCGTAAACCTGATTATGGATAAACCGGTGGTAACCGAGCTCATACAAAACGACCTGAATGAGAAAAATCTCACCCGTGAATTGAATTTAT
Source organism: Bacteroidota bacterium (assembly GCA_023423835.1). GTDB lineage: Bacteria > Bacteroidota > Bacteroidia > Chitinophagales > Chitinophagaceae > JAFAEW01. The sequence continues at coordinate 6,349 of JAFAEW010000112.1, forward strand.
TGCTGAATGATCCGGAGAAGATTCGACAAATAAAAAAAGACTACGCAGAACTCAAACGCATCTTAAGTAAGGAAGGAAACGCATCAGCAAAGGCGGCATCGCTGATACTTGAATTTTTGAGAAAATAGCATATTATCTGAAGATCGCTTTAAAAATAATAATAAGCAGTGCAATGATAAACATGTACAGTGAAATGCGATTCATCCCATGCATGTATTTGACAAACTTCGAGCGGTGTTCATTCGGATCTCTTTTTTTGAGGAATAAATATTCCCCTATCTGGTCTAAAAATTTCATTTCGGAGGTTTAAATTCAAAATTACGCTTTTTCGAAAAACAGCGATGCCGCCATGACCGGACGTCCCGCCACGAATCTCCACAGAAAATTAATTAAAAAGAAAACCGTCCTATTCCAATTTTCTCTTATTTTTAAAGATATTTCAGCTATTTATAACCTGAAACCTACTGCTGTGAAGATCAAAGAAACGATTTATGAGAACAGTCCTGTGTGGCTGCAAAATTCTGTGGTGGCAGCTTACGGATATTACTGGAAAAAAAGACGCTTTTCAAACCTGTTTGAGGAAGAATATTTTAAGGCGAGAGAAAGGGAAGGATTTTCTCTTGCCGAATGGCAGGAATATGTTCAACTGCAAATCCGGCGTCTAATGCTGCACGCTTTTAATACTGTGCCCTTTTATCATGATCGGTTTTTAAGATCGGGTTTCAATGAAACAAAGCTGAAAACCATAACAGTTGATAGACTTTCTCAACTGCCTGTTCTGCAAAAAGATGATTTCAGAAAAAATGGAACAACAACGATGCTGTCATCCAATCTTCAACCAAACGGCATTTATTTAAAAAGCAGCGGAAGTTCGGGCACACCTACTCAAACGAGGTTTTCACATGCGATGCATCAGCGGTGGTATGCTCTGATGGAAAGCCGGGTTAGAAACTGGGCAGGCGTGTCTTCAAATATTCCGAGAGGTATGATCGGTGGCAGAAAAATAATGGCGGGAAGCAATCAAAAGCCACCATTCTACCGATATAATCCTTTTGAGAAACAAACTTACTTTTCCGCTTTTCACATCAGTGAAAAAAATGCTTCGAGTTACCTTGAAGGCATGAAAAAGCATCTGGTTGAATATATGACGGGATATGCCATGAGCAACTATTTTTTAGCAACGAATCTTCAGCAATGCGGACTAACAGCCCCGCCGATGAAGGCAGTAATAACATCGAGCGAAAATTTGACGGCGGAAATGAGAAGCTTGTTGGAACGGACTTATGATTGTAAAGTTTTCAATAGCTGGAGTGGAATTGAAGCTTGTGGATTGGTAAGTGAATGCAAGGCAGGAAATCTCCATATACATCTCGATGCGGGATGGATAGAATTGTTAGACCGTGATCTGCATCCTGTAAAATCAGGCCAGCCAGGAGATGTTTATTGTACCGGATTTTTGAACTATGATCAACCGCTGATCCGTTACAAAATCGGTGACCAGATGGTATTTTCCGGCGAAAGTTGCAGTTGTGGTTCTCAGCTTCCGGTTGTGAAGGAAATCATTGGAAGATGTGAAGATGTTGTTTACGGAAAGGATGGACGAAAAATGGTGCGGTTTCATAACGTCTTCAAAAGCACACCCGTTATTCAGAAGGCACAGGTTTTCCAGGATTCACTGGATTATATCGTACTGAAAATTATCAGTGACCGGCCATTAAGAAGGCAAGAAGTGGAGGTCTTAAACCGTAAAATACATACACAGTTGGGAAAAATTGAAGTGAGAATTGAGCGGGTAAATGAGATTCCACTGACGGCAAATGGAAAGTTTAAAGCAGTCGTTTCAACCATAACCTTTTAAAAAATAACGTTCGCTATAGTTAATTCTTCCGAGGTGAAAATTCTTATCCTTACACAATATTATCCTCCTGAAACCGGCGCGCCGCAAAACCGGCTTTCAAGTCTTGCTTATCACTTAAAACGACTGGGGCATGAAGTGGAAGTATTAACCGCTTTTCCGAATTATCCTGCGTATAAAATTCATCCGGATTACCGCGATAAAAAAAAGAAGATCGAATATATTGACGGCATCAAGATTATCCGGAGCAGTCTTTTTATTTCAGAAAACAAAAGCGTAATATTTCGCCTGCTTACTTATTTTTCATTTGCATTCACCAGTTATTTTACCGGCCGCAGAAAAGCAACTACACGAGAGATAATTATCTGTGAATCCCCGCCCCTTTTTTTGGGCATTACTGCGATTGCTTTAAAAAGGAAATGGAAATCAAAACTTGTTTTTAATGTTTCAGATCTCTGGCCCGAAAGCGCGGAGGAATTAGGAATCATCAAAAATCGGTTCCTGCTTGATCTTTCACAAAACCTTGCCATTAGAATCTATAAGAATGCCGATTTAATAAGCGGACAAACCAAAGGGATTGTTGACCGGATCAAACAGTTGGTTCCGGAAAAAACTATTACCTGGCTTCCAAATGGAATAGATGATAAAAAGTTTGAGAATTTTGAGAAGTCAATTTTCAAACCGGAAGAAAACGGAAAATTTCATCTACTTTACGCAGGAATCTTAGGGCATGCACAGGGACTGGAAGTTATTTTAAAAGCGGCTGCATCTTTAGGTCACGTGCCCGAAATCCATTTTTATATTGCCGGTGATGGCCCGGAAAAAGAAAAACTGGTTAGGCTGAACAAGAAGCTCGGGACAGAGAACCTTACCTTCTTAGGCAATCTTCCGGTAGAATTACTCACACAACAATTAATACGAACAAATGCATCTATCATTCCCCTTAAAAATCTTCCTTTATTCAATGGCGCCATTCCATCAAAAATTTTCGAACCTTTATTTTTTGGAAAACCGGTATTGTTGGGATTGAATGGCGAAGCGAAAGAATTATTTATTGACGAGGGAAAAGCCGGATTGCATTTTGAGCCCGAAAATCACCATGATCTCGCTTCAAAGATCTTAAAGCTATACAACAATCGCGGCCTTGCAAACGAATTAGGAAGTAATGGAAGAGAATTTGTGCAAACAAAATTCAATCGTAGCCAAATAGCGAAAAAGTTTGAGGAACATCTACAAAAACTTGTCTAATAGTCATCGTTCGAGAAGAAAGTTCAGACTCCTAAAAAACATTTCCTGGAAATTATAATACTTTAAACATTTTATCCGAAGTATTCCGAATTACTATTTAAAGTAGCGCTTTCTCCTTTACTCACGTTGCCGATATAACGGAGTCGTTATTCAGTTTGATTACCGACCCACGCAGTTCCCGGAAGGTTATAAATATGGATAAAGAAAATAATAGATGCGCTTGATCGTTATCATCATTTTAAAAAAAAATGTCGTTTAGGAAAAAAGGCAAAAAAAACGTCTAAAATCATTTTCTTTACACTCAAAATTACCAGAATGGCAGATTATTTTGCACATGAAACCGCCGTGATTGATGAAGGAGCAAAAATTGGAATGGGAACTAAGATCTGGCATTTTTCTCACATCATGAGAAATAGTACAATAGGAGAAAATTGCAATATCGGTCAAAATGTGGTGGTTTCTCCAGATGTTGTTTTAGGACGGAATGTAAAGGTTCAAAATAATGTTTCGTTATATACCGGTGTTACCTGTGATGATGATGTTTTTTTAGGACCCTCCTGTGTTTTTACCAATGTAATTAATCCGCGCAGCGCCATCAACCGCAAACATGAATACGCCAAAACACATGTGGGCAAGGGGGCAACGATTGGTGCAAATGCAACCATTGTATGTGGAAATGATATTGGAGCGTACGCGTTGATTGGCGCGGGAGCCGTAGTTACTAAAAACATCTTGCCCTATGCCCTGGTGGTCGGAAATCCTTCCCGGCAAATCGGGTGGATCAGTGAATACGGCCATCGCCTGGTTTTCGATAAAAACGGCTTTGCTGAATGCAAAGAAAGCGGTGAAAAATACCGCCTTCAAAATAATTCAGTTGAGAAAGTAGACTAAGCCTGTCAAGATTCTTCCGCTGTATCGGTCTCAACGTCTTCATCTTCGAGCTCCGGTTCCAGTTTTTCTTCAGGATCAATATATCCTTTTAATTCGGTGATCTGCGGATCGCTTTGTTGTTGCTTCTTTCTTGCTTCTCTTTCTTCTTCGGTAAGAGAAGCAGGTTTTTTATTTTCTTCTTCCATAAAATAAAAGTTGGTGAGCCTTGAATAAATCAATTAATACGCCAAAAATCAGGACCACGAAACGCGTTTGAATCCTAATCATCCTGTAAATATTACAATCTGAAAGTTCAAAACCGGTTATGTTTTCTTTTTTCGCTTTATTTTGCTCAATAGAATTACTGCAGTTGAAGTGCGCGACGCAACGAAGCTCAATAGTAGCACTGCAGACGGGAAACAAAAAAAACATGAGATGATCATAAGAAGCAGGGCGCCATTAAGAATCGGGCTGGCGGGTGGAGGAACAGATGTTAGCCCGTACAGCGACAATTATGGTGGCGCTATTTTAAATGCTACGATTTCGCATTATGCACATGCGAGTATTGAGCCGGCAGCGGAAGGAATTACTTTCCAGGCATACGACCGGCATGAAAAAGAAGTCTATCCGGCTATGGCTGAATTGCCGGTTAATGGCAGGCTCGACCTCCTCAAAGGTGTGTATAACCGGATTCAGAAAGATTTTGGAATCGAGCAAAAAAATTTTTGCCTGAGCACTTATGTTGATGCGCCGGCAGGAAGTGGCCTGGGCACCTCCTCTACCCTCGTGGTTGCCATCCTGGGTGCTTTTGTAGAGATGCTTAAATTGCCATTGGGAGAATACGACATTGCTCAATATGCCTATGATATTGAGCGGAATGATCTGAAACTTGCGGGAGGAAAACAGGATCAATATGCGGCAACCTTTGGCGGATTCAACTTCATGGAATTTTATGAGGCCGATCACGTAATAGTAAACCCGTTGCGCATCCGACAGGAATATATCAATGAACTTGAAAACAATCTTGTGCTCTATTTTACCGCTACGAGCCGCGAATCGGCAACCATCATTAAAGAGCAACAAAAAAATGTGCTTCAGAAAAATGAAAAATCCATTGATGCCATGCATCAGTTGAAAGAGCAGGCAAGAAGAATGAAAGAAGCATTATTGAAAGGAAAGCTCGATGAACTCGGTGCAATTTTGGATTACGGATTTGCACAGAAAAGAAATATGGCCAATAATATTTCAAATTCAATGATCGAAGAAATTTACGAAGCGGCAAAAAATGCGGGTGCAACCGGAGGAAAGATAAGCGGCGCCGGCGGTGGCGGATTTATGATCTTTTATTGTCCCCGAAACACAAAATATAAAGTGACGGAGACTTTGCATAATTTTGGTGGTGAAGTAAAGCCGTACAGGTTTGTTAAGCAGGGTTTAAACACCTGGACTATAATGTAGCAATATGAAAAATAAGATTACGGAAATTATTGATGCTTCTATTTCGGTGAAACAACAATTACTCGAAGATGAACGCATGCAGCAAAAGATTGATGAGGCGATTGATATCATTACCCGGGCTTTTGAAAACGGCCATAAGGTGTTGTTTTGCGGAAATGGCGGAAGTGCGGCCGACGCGCAACATCTTGCTGCAGAATTCTCCGGACGGTTTTATAAAGACCGGAAGGCGCTGCATTCCGAAGCTTTGCACTGCAACACTTCTTACTTAACGGCTGTTGCCAATGACTATAGCTATGATTCCATTTATTCAAGGATAGTAGAAGGAATTTGTAACGAAGGTGATGTTTTGGTGGGATTAACCACCTCCGGAAATTCTCAGAATATTCTAAATGCATTTGAGGCGGCAAGGAAAAATAAAGTGAAGACGATAGCATTTACCGGAAAAACCGGTGGCAAACTTAAAGAGGAATCCGATGTTTTACTTAACGTTCCTTCCACTGTTACGCCACGCATTCAGGAGGCTCATATTCTTATCGGACATATTATCTGTGAATTGGTGGAAGAAAATCTTTTTCCCGAATCGGTTGAATAGAGCTCATGGAAATTAAAGAACTCATTATACTTGCCGGAGGTTTGGGAACACGACTGCGACAAACCGTTCCGGATCTTCCAAAGTCGATGGCTTTGATCAATGGCAGGCCATTTATTGAATATGTGATTCGCTATTTCAAAATCCAGGGAATTGAAAAATTCATTTTCGCACTCGGTTATAAACACGGCGAATTTGAAGATTTTCTCCAAACGGTTCTCTCACCCCGGGAATATATACTATCGGTTGAAGACGAACCGCTCGGAACGGGAGGCGCGGTCACACTCGCCCTCAGCAATGCTACGGCGGATAACGTTTTTGTTACCAATGGTGACACCCTGTTTACGGCTGATCTGCCGTCTTTTGCCTCCTTTCATTTAGAGCACAAAGCAAGTTGTTCATTGTCGCTGAAGCCGATGAAAGACATCAGTCGTTTTGGAACGGTAACAATTGATCAGAATAGCTGTATTACCCAGTTCAAAGAAAAACAATTTTATACATCGGGATTGATCAATGCCGGCCTCTATGCATTGAATGTGCAGGAATTCACAAACCGCTCGTTCCCCGATAAATTTTCTTTTGAAAAGGATTATCTCGAAAAATATTATGGTGAAAGGAAGTTTTTCGGACTGCCGTCGGACAGCTATTTTATCGATATTGGTATTCCGGAAGATTATTTTAGGGCGCAGCAGGAATTTCAAAATCTTCAATTATTGAAATGGTTGATCTGACTACGATAAATAAAGAATGGACTTTGTTTTTAGACAGGGATGGCGTCATCAATGTTGAGAAAGAAGGAAGTTATATTTTCAACCGTGATGAATTCAGGTTTTATGATACGGCCTTGCCCGCGCTCGAAATTCTTTCGAAGTATTTCGGCCGTATGATTATTGTTACCAATCAACGGGGCGTTGGAAAAAATCTGATGGCGCTCGAAGATCTTCACGATATTCACCAGTTTATGAGATCTGAAATTGTGGCCGCCAACGGCAGAATCGATCATGTGTTTTTTTGTACCGACGTTGACGATGAGAGCGAAAACCGCAAACCCAATCCCGGGATGGCAAGGGAAGCAAAAAAGCTTTTTCCGGAAATTGATTTTTCAAAAAGCATAATGGTTGGCAACAAAATGAGCGATATGAAGTTTGGAAGAAATGCGGGAATGAAAACCGTTTTTATTGCCACGACGCATCCGCAAACACCTTATCCCAATGCCTTTACCGATCTGCGGTTCAATGACCTATTGGAATTTGCTAAAAAGCTGGATACAATGAAAACCTAAATTTTGGTTTAAACAGAATAAATAACGATTCCAAACGTGTTGGTTTTTTCAGGCTTAATAGATTTGTGAAATGAAGAAATTTCCGGTTTTGTTATTCGTTGCCGCGCTGTTTTCTGTGCCGGTCTTTGCACAAAAGATTGCTGCGGATGGATTAAAAACTTTGAAGGTTTACAATGACACACTTGGATATTATTCACATGAAATGATCTTCAATGAAGAACCCTCTACAAGGTTTCATGCCGATAGCGTATTCATCAGAAATCTTGTTCAGGCACTCAAAACGCCCTATTCCTATTACTACCCGTTTGATTCTATCAAAACCGTTTCCATCCTTTATCCGCCCGACAGCAGCTTCAGGATATTCAGTTGGCAGATACAGCGCGATGAAAGTTATTTTCGGCAGTTTGGAGCGATTCAGATGAATACCAAAGACGGGTCACTTTCCCTGTTTCCCCTGCACGACATGAGCGATTATACCTCAAGCCTCACCGATAGTGTAAGGCATGCAGACAGTTGGGTCGGTGCCATTTATTACGGTTTGATCCAGAAAAATTATAACGGCAAAAAATATTACACACTGCTGGGATTCGACGACAATGATTTTATGACCACGAGAAAATGGATCGAAGTGCTGAGTTTCAATGCCAATAATATCCCGGTCTTTGGCGGCCGTTATTTCGATTATCAGGAAGACAGTCTGAAACCCGCGCAGCCTGCTTACCGGTTTTGCCTGGAATATAAGAAAGACGGCAGGGCAAGAATGGTGTACGATCCCGAATTAGACATGATTGTATTTGATCATCTGATCAGTGAAACCGGAGATCAGCAGAAGCGGTTTACCTTAATTCCGGATGGCGATTATGAAGGATTCAAATGGAAAGACGGTAAATGGATGCATGTTGAGAAGGTTTTTGAAACCCAGAACTTAAAAGACGGGCAGGCGCCGGTACCCAAGCCGTTTTATGATGATAGCGGCAAGCCGGTTGAACAATAAAAAAGACGCATCACTGCGTCTGCTTCCGAAAAATTTTTAATACGGAAAGTCTTCAAAAGCCCCAGGCTTCATCCTCGTAGCTCTTATAAGTGGCTTCGCTCGAATGAATAAGTTTTAAAACCGTCTCACGGATATCATCAGGAATATTTTCAACCTTGTTTTCAAAATAATCTCGCAGTTCATCAAGTTCTGATTCATTTAAGTCACCGATTTTGCTTAATCTGGTCTTAAACTTTTCGGCCGAGTCTAACATTTTTCTCCTTGTTTCACTTCCTTTTGCGGGTGCTGTTAAAAACCCGAGTGCCAATCCGGCTAACATTCCCGAGGCAATTCCCACCCATAGTTTTGCTGAACTCATCGTAATTTTTTTATGTTGGTTTCAAATTCTTTGCCAGAAAGGTAGTAAAAAAAATTAGTTGACATAATGGCAAACCGGCTTTTTTACCGTGCCATCGGCTCGTAGGATTAAATTTTTTCACATCGTTAAACTTTTTATAATACCGTTGGTCAGAGATAGCAGTATTACACAAAAACAAAGATGAAAAACTCGTTCTTTTTGATAGTGGTCCTTTTTTCGCTTCGATGGTGGTTACTTCGTGTCGCACTGAGGTAGCTGTGCGGCCGGCCCCCGCCGTCATCGCCCGTCCACCTGCTCCGGCAGCCGGATTTGTTTGGGTGAATGGCGGTTGGTACCGATCCCGGGGCCTTTGGGTTCAGCGACCGGGCTATTGGATGAAACCGCGTCCGGCAAGAATTTATGTTTCAGTAAACCCGGCACCCGGCAGAAGAGGATATTATTCAAAAAACGGGTATTGGAGATAAGCCTTTTTTTTGCCCTACCCTCGTTTTCCGGTGCGAAATTCTCCAGCTTGCATCTGGAAAACACCTTTTAAATAGTGAATAAAAACCGGCTCATTTTTGGGACGGTTTTTTGTTTTTGTTACCACAAACTGTAGATGCCGGATACGAAAAAGCCGCATCGAACGAGGTCCGATACGGCTTTTACTCTTTCTGCATTAATTTTATTTCACTTCTTCAAATTCTGCGTCGGTAACAGTTTCTCCTCCGGGATTATTGCCATTATTATTTCCGGAAGGTCCTGCATTACCCTGGGTTCCGTCAGCGGTCCCGCCTTGCTGGGCTTTATATAATTCTTCACTTGCGGCTGTCCATGCATTATTTAAATTGGTCATTGCCTGATCCAATTCATTCATATTCTGATTTTTGTGCGCATCTTTCAGCTTTGCTACCGCATCTTCAATTGGACCTTTTTTGTCAGCAGGAATTTTATCGCCAAAATCTTTCATCTGTTTTTCAGTCTGGAAGATAAGGCTGTCGGCCTGATTAAGTTTTTCAACCTTTTCACGGGCTGCTTTATCTTCGGCCTCATGTGCCTTGGCATCGTTTCTCATTCTTTCAATTTCTTCCTTGCTTAAGCCGCTGCCCGCTTCGATCTTTATCTTTTGTTCTTTGCCGGTTCCCTTATCTTTTGCACTTACATGCAGAATACCGTTGGCATCGATATCAAAGGTTACTTCAATCTGCGGAACACCGCGTGGAGCCGGTGGAATATCGGTGAGATTGAATTTACCGAGACTCTTATTTTGTGCGGCCATAGGACGATCTCCCTGGAGCACATGAATTTCCACACCCGGCTGATTGTCGCTGGCCGTACTGAAAATCTCCGTTTTCTTCGTAGGGATGGTAGTATTTGCAGGAATCATGGCAGTAAAAATGCCTCCCATCGTTTCAATACCCAGGTTAAGCGGTGTTACGTCGAGCAACAGAACGTCTTTCACTTCACCGGTTAATACCGCACCCTGAATAGCAGCACCAATGGCAACCACTTCATCGGGATTTACGCCTTTATTGGGTTTCTTTCCAAAGAATTTTTCAACGATTTCCTGCACCTTCGGGATACGTGTTGATCCTCCCACCAGTATCACTTCATCAATCTGTGAAGTAGTAAGTCCGGCATCCTTCAGAGCCGCTTCACATGGTTTCAGGCAGCGTTCAAACAGCGGATCTGCCAATTGTTCAAATTTTGAACGGGTAAGCTTCTTCACGAGATGTTTCGGCACGCCGTCAACAGCTGTGATATAGGGAAGATTGATTTCTGTTTCAGAGGAAGAACTCAGTTCAACCTTTGCTTTTTCTGCCGCTTCTTTCAAACGTTGAAGGGCCATCGGATCTTTCCGAAGATCTACATTCTCTTCTTTTTTAAATTCTTCTGCCAGCCAGTCCATTATCACCTTGTCAAAATCATCTCCGCCAAGATGTCCGTCACCATTGGTTGATTTCACTTCAAAAACACCTTCTCCTAGTTCCAGGATGGAAATATCGAAAGTTCCGCCTCCAAGGTCAAAAACGGCGATCTTCTGATCGGTATGTTTTTTATCTAACCCGTAAGCAAGGGCGGCGGCTGTAGGTTCATTTACGATCCTGCGAACCGTTAAACCCGCAATCTCTCCGGCTTCTTTGGTTGCCTGTCTTTGTGCATCATTAAAGTAGGCCGGAACAGTGATTACAGCTTCGTTTACATCCTGGCCCAGATAGTCTTCAGCAATCTTTTTCATCTTCTGCAGGATCATAGCTGAAATTTCCTGCGGTGTATATAAACGACCATCGATGTCTATTCGTACAGTATTGTTATCGCCTCTTACAACTTTATAGCTCCAATGGCTGATCTCTTCGGTAACTTCATCGAAACGCCTTCCCATAAAACGTTTCACACTAGTGATCGTATTATGAGGATTGGTGATCGCCTGCCTCTTGGCCGGATCTCCAACCTTGCGTTCTCCATTCTTTAAAAATGCAACAACCGAGGGCGTGGTGCGCCTGCCTTCATCATTTGGAATTACAACCGGTTCATTACCTTCCATAACAGCCACGCAACTGTTGGTGGTTCCCAGGTCTATACCGATAATTTTTGCCATATGTTTCTTTTATTTGTTATTATAAAAATTTGTCATTCTTGTAGCACAAGGTTTATGCCATGCAAAAAATTGTGAAAAAATGGCAGTTTGTCTTTTCAAAATACCTTTTCTTTACTTTTTACAAAAAAACGAGACCAACTAAGTGCTTCGTTTTGTATGGTTTTTCTGAAATAATCGATTTACGGTGATTACCTGGAGCTTAAAATATTTTCACGATCTTTCCGCTGATGAGTTATACAACTTCCTCGACCTTAGAAACCGGGTATTTGTAGTAGAACAAAACTGCATTTATCAGGATACCGACAGTAAGGATAAAAAAGCTTATCATCTGTTTGCAGCCACAGAGCAGCAGACAGTGGCTTATGCAAGATTGCTGGCGCCGGGACTCTCCTATCCCGAAGCATCAATCGGCCGTGTGTGTTGCGATGAGCGATTCAGACAACTCGGACTGGGAAAGGAATTAATGCTACGGGCAATAGACGGTTGCAGAACCCTGTTTGGAACCGCAGCCATCAGAATTAGCGCACAACTTTACCTGAAAGGATTTTATGAAAACCTCGGATTTGTTGCGAAAGGAGAAAAATATCTGGAAGACGGGATCGAACATATAGAAATGCTTTTGCAATGACATATATTTATATATAAATTGCACTGAACAACAGAACAAACCAAAATAAATGCCCTGCAAACCAAAACTGCTCATGCTGATCGTGTTGGCGCTGCTGACACATGTACCTTTGTTTTCACAACATTACGATTATGACGGATTGCGGGATCCCACCGATTATTGGGAAGCCGCCGTTACCATTGGCGGAAATAATTTCCTGGGAGATCTCGGAGGAAATAAGGGAAAAGGAAAACCGCTTCTAAAAGACTACAGGTTTGGAAACAACCGCTTTCTGGTGGGCGCATCCGGAAATTATAACCTGACAAACTATGCAGCCTTTAATTTCGGGTTCAATTTTGCCCAAATATCTGACGCCGATAGTCTCATCAACAATACCGGCGATTTTGAACGGTGGCGGTTTTACCGCAATCTCAGCTTCAAATCAAATATTCTCGAAGCCTATGCAGGAGTTACTTTTTATCCGGTCATGTACATTCAAAGGCGCAAGATAGAGTTGCACCGTATTAATCCTTTTGTGAGCATTGGATTTGGCATTTTTCATTTCAATCCAAAAACATTCTACCAGGGCGAATGGATAAAGCTGCAACCGCTACATCTCGAAGGCCAGGGGTTCGCAGAATATCCGGACCGGAAACCCTATAAGCTGTATCAGCCCTATATTCCTATACAGCTCGGTGTGAAAACCTATATCGACAACCACTGGTCGTTTGCAACCGGTGCCACCATAAGAAAAACCTTCACCGACTATATGGACGATATAAGCACTACCTATATTGAACCGCAGCTATTTGATAAGTATTATACGCCGGAAGTGGCAATAATGGCCAGAAATCTTTATTCCCGTTCTATCACACCCTGGAAAGTAAAACCGGGCGTTGTCAAAGCAAATGCCGATGACATGGATAGTTACATCACCTTTTTTGCAACTTTCTATTTCAGGTTTGAGAAATACGTGCCGTTTTATTATCCGAAAATGTAGAGTGAAAAAGTCTGAATAAATCATGCCGCTCCGGAGGTATCGGTTTACTTTAAGCAATCGGGTTTGAAAAATTCAGACGATGATGGGAAACAAAAAAAGCAAGCCGTATTAGGACTTGCCTCTCGCCTTTTTAAAACTTCCTATTACTCCACGAGATCTTTCACTTCGGGCATTTTTGCGGGGGGAACTGTTTGAAGGTATCTGAAGATTGCCTTCAATTCAATATCATCCATATGTTTAAAGCTGTTCCACGGCATTTCGCTTTTGGGATTCAATTTTCCCATGTGCATCCTGTCCACGAACATCTTCTCAGACCATCCAAAGATCCTGCTACTGCTGTCGGGAGTGAGATTTACCGACACCAGTCCTTCAATCTGATTGCCTCCTGCCATCAGCGGTCCTGCAATGTTTCCGGCAAGATCTCTCTTCGTATGACAACCGGAGCAGTTTGTCGTGCTGTTCACGAGATACTCGCCATAGGCAGCGGTACTATCCACGGCAATGTGTTTTTGAATAGGAACGGATGGACCAATCGGCCGCACTAAAAATGCTTTAACAACTTTTCCCATAAAACCGTATTCATGTTGCGGAACCTTATTCGGTACCGGTTTTTGCGTACGTAGATAGGAAATGATTGCCGTCAGATCATCATCACTCAGGTTTTGAAATCCCATAAAGCCGAGCACGGCATTGCCGTTGGCGTGCACGCCATATCGAATCACACGTGCCACTTCCCCATCCGTTCTCCTTCCGAGTCCAAACGTGCTGTCAGAGGTCAGATTGGGCGTAAAGATTTTCGCGATGCCAATGTCAAATAATTTCCCGCCGCTTAGAGTAGGTTCGATCCCAAGATTTAATAAGGAATCTGCATTTTGGGTGCTGTGACAATCCGCGCAATGTGCCTGGCTGAAAATGAGATGCTTTCCTCTGTTGATGACGGTGGTGTCGGTACTTGCATGAATGTCGGGATAAGGTGCTTCAAATTTCAGATCCTGACGCATGTAAACCAGGGAAACAAAAACCATTACAAGGATTATCAGGATAATTCCCGACCATTTAATCATCCTTTTTATTCTTTTCATTGCTGTATATTTTATATTTTTTAGAAAAATTTTGAACATCAATTTTTGAAGGATCTATAACTTCACAAATTCCACCCGCCGGTTTTCCGCCTTTCCTTCTTTCGTTTTATTGTCTGAAACGGGCATCGTTTCGCCCTTGCCGTCGCATTCAATACGATCTGCTGCAATCGCGAAGTCCGTAACGAGCTTTTGTTTAACAGCGTTGGCTCTTTTCTTCGATAATTCGAGATTTGAGACATCTGATCCATCACTGTCGGTGTGACCGATAATCCTGATTCTGATAGCAGGATTAGAGGAGAGAATTCCGGAAATCTCTTTCAACACACCGTTACTTTCCGGCTTGATCTCCGCAGAATTCACAGCGAATAAGATCCCGGTTGTTGAGAATTTTCCTTCCTCTATCAGCCGGTGCCGTGTATCCGGAAGTCCGGTGGCAATTTTAATGTTGCTGACATTGTAGCCTACTTCATCGTCATTACCTCCATTTCCTTTTACAAAGAAGAATAGCTGGTTTATATTCACGTCGGCTTTAACGGCCCTCGGCAGATCATACATTTTTGTTTCATTGATCCAAATCCGTAATCTTTCTTTCTGCCGCTGCATGGCGATATGTATGGGAATATTGAAATAGCTTTCCAACGCGGGATGTTTCTTTACTTCCGTTTGCAGATAAACGTTATAGTTTTCGAATGATTCGTAATGCATATGCGAACCATTATAGTCTGACGGTTGGAGCTTCAGTTCCGCAGCGAAAGATTTCTTATACTCCTTCAGCGTTTTATTGTGGGTAGTACTGTCTTTACCGGCCGATAAAAATCCAAACCCAAGTTGAGGAAACGATTCCTTTGGATTGGAACGACGGATGAGCAGATCAAATTCCAAGGTAAAGTTTTCGGTAAAATCATTTTTATTGTCGGTCAGATAGACGGCATTCTTATAAAACTGCACCCAGTTGCCTTCAATTCCGGTTAAACGAACAACGGCACCATTTCCGCTGCTGTTCCATCCCGTTGGAAGCTCACCCATCGATTCGGCTGAGAAATCGTTGCTGTAGATGATCTTTTCGCCGGGGATAAAATCATATTTTGCAAAAGAGGTTACAACCGGTGCCGCGGTAGGATTTGTAGCGACAACTGCCTTTTCCTCCTTTACGGGATTTGGCGCAGTTCGCGGCTTTTGAGGTGGCGACGAATCGTCTTTTGCAGGCTCCTTTCCTTCAACTTTATCAAAAGTATCATCAATTGTCTTGTCGATCTTTTGATCGATCCGGGAATTGGCCTTTGCATTTACCTTATCCTGTGTTTTTTTTAAGATGCTGCTAAACTGAGCGCTTAGCAAAACCGGAAACGCAAGAATAGTAAGGGTTATAATAACTTTGTTCATAACAATACCATTTACTGCAAAAGTGATTTACCGGTTTTCGTTTTAAAACGCCACCCGGAATGAATTGATAAAAAATCCGCATGAAATGCAATGAACAATTCTACCGTTGTATGAAGTGAAAAAGAGACAACGGAAATCGTTATCTCTTTTATTAGCCTTTAAGAAATTCAAGGCTGTTGATCAAAAATGCCAAACAACGAAAGCATTTACTTCATCAATAACAGAATGAAATTCTGACCGTGGCACGGTTAACACATACCGATCTCTTTCCTTCTGGCGGCGGTTTTTAGTTTTTTCATGCGAACAATCCGGACGAGATAAATATCGTAGTCTGAAAAAATTCTCATTGTTCGGTCCTTCCTTCACATTTATACGAATAGCCGGAAAGGAAAGTGCTTTTTCTGTCTTTTCACTCCGGGAAGTGAAGGCAAAAACGAGCAGTACAAAACAAAAGATAAATGCCCGGGGCTGTAAAGCGTTTCTCATAACTTTAATTTTATCGACCTGATTGTCTCGGGCAAAGGTTTGACAATTCAAATTCCCGGTTATATGGTTTTGGAATGAACTGCCGAAAATTGCGAATGACTTGCGAAAGAGCCAAGCCTTTCTTCTTAAAGGAAATGAGGTTGAGGGATGAATTGAGGAATTTGACGTATGAATTGTAAAAGCGCGTGAATGGACCGGTCAGTTTTTTCACCGGACTATAATAGATTTGTACTAAACCAAATCATTGACAAAACGTTTTCTGATTTTTGCTGTATTGCTCACTTTCATTCAGTTGCTGAAGGCTCAGCAAAACCAGATGTTTTTTCATTTTGGGATGGAAGACGGTCTGTCCGGAAACTTTATTCAGAAAGTGCAACAGGACAACGACGGGTATTTATGGGTATTGTCAAACATCGGTCTGCAACGTTTTGACGGCATTCGCTTCACTGAGATTTCCGGTGAAAGCGGAGCAATTCCTGCGGGTAAGATCAATGAAATTCTGATCGATAAAAAAAACCGTCTGTGGATCTATTTCCAAAATAATTCAATCGGTTATTTAAATCCCCGAAATCTTAAATGGCGGTGGGTGAACCTTGAAGGATCGGGACAGGCGCCAACAATTTTCGAATCAAACGAAGGCAAAATTTTGTTATGCTTCAGATCAGGCAAATTCTTCACCCTGAATGAGGCAACGCAAACTTTCTCTGAAAAGAACAATTTCTTTCATCTCCCCCAGGACTGGCGATTTATAACACTGTCGCAAGACAGCAAAAACAATTTCTGGATTGGAACGAGGGAAGGCCTGGTGAAATTCAATCCACAAAAAAACACCCTTTCCTACTCTGGCCACAATGTGGATAACGATCCCGTGATCGCGATGGTTGGCAATCTGAAATCTGTTCAAAATTTTCAGTTGAGCAACGATGGTCTCACCGGCTGGATTACGGCCTGGCCACAAGAGGGAATGTCGTTTAAGCAAATTGATGTTGAAAACAAAAAAACAAAAGATCTCACCGCCTATATTTTGAAACAGATAAACAATAAATACTACACCGTACACCGGTTGTTTGAGTCAAGGGAAACAACCTGGATTTATGGTGAAACCCTATTGGCGCAATACAACCGCAGACAGGATAAGGTTCAGGTTTATCAAACTTCCAATCAGGCGAGATTTGCTATTTATTACGACGTTATCAACGACGTTTTCGAAGACAGGGAGCAGAATCTATGGATTGCAACAGACGATGGTTTGTACCGCTATACGCCGCCAAGTCCTTTTTTAAGTTCGCTCTATAACTATCTGCCACATAAAGATTCTGCATTCACACCCGATGTTACCGATATACTTGAATTAAGTTCAGGAGACTTACTCGTAAGCACGTGGGGAAATGGCGTTTTCAGCTATGACCGGAACTTCAGACCCGTTGCTTCCCGCCTGAATGAAAGCAAAAAATTCAAGGACGCAATCATGATCTGGAGTATGGTTGAGATGCCCAACAACGATATCTGGATGGGAGCGCAGGATGGATGGTTGTGGCATTATCAAAGCACAAAAAGTAAGTGGATATCCTTTCAGCCTGAGCTGGCGCAAAAATCTACGATCCGACTGGTTGAAAAGGATACGGCGGGCAATCTGTGGATCGGCACGCAGGCCGGTCACATCATCAGGTATGATACCCGTCAGGACAAATGGCAGCTCATTCACCGCAGCACCGGCATCATCAGCAGGATTGTAGTGACTCCCAATAACGAAATCTGGGCGGCAACCTATACCGAAGGTGTCTTTAGAATAAATGGCGAAACCGGCAATATTATAGCGCAATATTCCGAAAATGGCCCCCCCGGAAGCCGTATTTCGGAGAAGGAGGTAAACGATGTTATTCAATATAACGACAGCATCATTCTCATCGCCTCGGGTGCACTAAATGTATTAAACCTGCGGACCAGTAAAATTTCGGCCTTTAAGACCAGGGCTGGTATCATCATCTTCGAAAAAGACGATTCGGGCATCATCTGGGCAGCCACCAATATCGGTCTTCAGGGATTCAGCTTTCCTGATTTCAAAGAATTTATTTCCTTCGATCAGGCTCACGGTATCGATAATTTCAATTTTAATATTGCTGCCTCGGCGCGCTTAAGAAACGGATCGGTTGTGTTTGGAAACAGCCATGGTCTTATCACTTTCGATCCTGCCGCTCTACTCGCCGAAAACCGAAAAAATAAGTTTGAAAACGTGCTGATCTCAGAAGTATTCATCAATGAGAAAAAATATCCCGTTGATTCGTTACTCGCATTAAAAAGGTTAAAAGCCGGTCCTGAAAAGGTTTCGATCCGCATCAGGTACACTACCAACACCTTCAGAAACCACCGCACCATTTATTTCAAGCTCGAAGATGTGAATGCTGACTGGCAGGAGATGCCATCAAATCAGGAAGTAGTCTTAAACTATCTTCCATCCGGAAGTTACAAGCTGAAAACGGGCCTTCGTAATGACAACAACGAAATCAGGGAACTCAATGTGATTCCGATAGAAATTGAACCGCAGTTTTACGAATCAACCTGGTTTTATATTTTGATGTCACTCACGGCTCTTACAGTATTATTTGTCGTGGACAGATATAGGATGAAACGGCGCGAATATATCCAGGAAATGCGTAGAAATATCGCACGGCAATTGCATGCCGACATAAGCAGCACGCTCGAAAAAGTTAATATCCTTAGTGATATAGCAATTCTAAAACAGGATAATGATCCGGTGAAGTCGAAGGAATTTATTACAGAAATAAAAGGCCGGAGTTCATCGATGATTTCGGCCATGCAGGACATGCTCTGGTCAATTTCACCCGAAAATGACAGCACCGAAGAACTGGTAAACCGGTTTGACAAATATATAAAGGTGTTGAATAACCGGCACCAATCGGTCTTCCAGATGGCATACGACGAAAAGGTGAAACACCTCTCCCTGAATATAGAATTACGGTATCAGCTCCTGCTTTTATTCAAACGCACGCTGAAGGCATTTATTTCTTCCGGATTTAAGGATCTGAATATCTATATTGGATGTGAAAAAAGCCAGAATATTCAGTTCTGCTTTCAGTTTATGAACGAAAATGAGAACAACCGGGCTTTGATCAACTATTTAAACAGCAGTGAATTATTGGAAAAATTAGCGGGTATAAACGGGGAGATAACAACATCGATTCAATCAAAAATTTCGGAAGTTGTCATTAAAATAAATCTGTGATATTTATGCAGCTGATCCGGTCAAAATATGTTGCCAAAGATAGTTGGATAATGCCCGCCATCTGCATTCCACTTACTATCATCCTAAACAGCATTTATTTTGGACATTTGTATTTCAGCAGCAGCACATTTTTCTTTGGGGCGGGTCTGGTTACATTTATTGAACTCACCCTCAATTTTTTCCTTTGCGGCATCATTGCGGTTCTTTTGCTCGAACGATTTCCGCGGGAAATCGAGGTATTCAAGAAGCTTACGTTTATGATCGTTAGTTTCATTCTTGTAAGTACCTTATTAAAATACCTTCTATTCAGACTCTATGAAGTATTACCTCCGTTTAAGATTGAATTGAATGAGAACCGGCTGGCCTGGGTTTGCCTTTCCGTTGCCATCGCAAATATTTTTCTTACTTTTCTTATGGAAGGAATTTACCGCTATGAAGCCTGGCAAAAAAGTGTAAAGGAATCAGAATTATTAAACATCAATTACCGCCAAACACAGTTGAATGCGTTGAAAAGCCATATTTCTCCGCATTTTTTGTTTAATAATCTCAACACCCTCAGCAGCCTGATTGAAGACGATGAAGAAACGTCGGAATTGTTTTTAAATGAAATGACGAAAGTGTACAGATACATGTTGAAAAACGATACGGGGCAATTGGTCAGCCTGGAATCCGAACTGAAATTTTTACAATCGTACCTGTTTCTTTTAGGCAAACGCTATGGTGATGGATTGCAGGTATTGATAACCACGAATGAGCCGTGTGCAGAAAAACAGATTGTTCCCATGTTGCTGCAGGTAATAATTGAGAATGCAATTAATCAGAATGTGGTAAGTAAATCGAAGCCCCTGCATATCTCAGTTTTCGTAGATGGAAATTGTTTTGTGGTGGTTGAAAACAAACTACAGCCAAAAATAATAGCGGCGGAAATGGAAGTAGAACGTGGGTTAGACACGATGGTACGAAAATACAAACTGATCGGGAAACAACTAAACGTGATAGATGAACCGGGATTCAGGAGGGTTGTGATTGAATTAATCAACGAAAACGAAGGATGATGTCAGCGATTTTTCAAAAATGGTCAAAGTTAAAAGTCTATTGCTTCATTTTTTCGATGCCCATTATCATCATTATGTTTCATCTCATAATGTTTGAAAACCGGGCCTGGAAAGAACCGTTGTTGTGGTTGTACTCCTCTCCTCTTATTTTTCTACTGGGATTGCTTTCGATGAATTCGCATGTTCTGTACGACAATTGGATCGAAAAAAAATATCCGGCTCTACATCAGACAAGAAAGAGGATAATCATGAAATGCCTCATCACGGTTTTTATAATGACACCCTCGGTTTATTTTATTTTTCTATTGTATCATGTTTTTCACTTGTTTGGATACCGGCTGCAGCCAGATCATTTATGGCAGGGCGCACTGGTTGGATTCAGCATCAATCTGATATTTGAAACTTTATATGAAGCAGATTTTGTGTTTCGAAAAAACCGGGAAAATGCTTCCGAAAATGCTACCTTATACCAGCTTTCATTGTCTGAGGAATTCGATTCCTTGAAAAATCAGGTGAATCCGCATTTTCTCTTCAACTGTTTCAATACACTTTCGTCATTGATAGGGACGAATAAATCAAAGGCGCTCCATTTTCTCGATGAGTTGAGTAAGGTTTACAGAAGCCTTCTGAAAAATAACCACGATTCGCTAAACAGCCTGTCCCAGGAACTTTATTTTATTGAATCTTATTTTCAGCTTTTGAAGACCAGATATGGCGATGCAGTGAAGCTTCATATTCAGATTGATCCCCAGTATGAACGCTACCTGCTTCCCGCAATGGCTTTGCAATTACTGGTAGAAAATGCGGTTAAACACAATACGGTTTCAAGGAAAACGCCGCTGCTCATCGAAATATTCACGTCGGGGGAAAATAAACTTGTGGTGAATAATAATCTTCAGCGAAAAATTGTAATGTCGCATACCAACGGAATCGGACTGCAAAACATCAAGGCAAAATACCAGCTGCTGAAACAACCGGGCTTTCAGGTGATGGAAGGAAACAAGAATTTTACGGTCGTATTGCCGTTGATGTGGCGACAGACAGAAACGGCTCAACCCGCTTAAAAGCAATTGAATCAATGTTTGAAACAGTTGATAAGGATTTCCGAAAAAATAAATCACATTCGATATAAATTTATACAACAAATTCTAATCAATATGAAGGTACTTATCATAGAAGATGAGGAACTGGCGGTAAACAAACTGGTGAAAACGCTTTCATCCATTGATGCAACAATTGAAGTTGCAGGTGTAACCGACAGCATTGAAAGCTCGGTCGAATGGTTTCAAACCAATCCCAGCCCCGACCTCGTTTTGATGGATATTGAACTGAGCGACGGGCAAAGCTTCGAGATATTCAATCTTACGGATATAAAAAGCCCGGTCATCTTCACGACTTCCTATGATGAGTATGCTTTGAAAGCTTTCAAGGTCAACAGCGTTGATTATTTGTTGAAACCGGTTCAGAAAGATGAACTCGAAACAGCCATCCACAAATTCCGCAATAATTTTATTGCAACTCCGGCGCTGGGTCTTGACGGATTGATGAAGGAACTACAGCAAAGGCTACAGCTCAAAAATTACCGTAAAAGGTTCCTGGTAAAAAATGCGAACAAACTGGTAAGCGTTGAGGTTGATGAAATAGCTTACTTCTACAGCGATGGCAGGCTGAACTTCTTCAAAACCTTCGACAACAGAAAATTTATCATCGACTACACGATGGAAGAATTGCAGGACATGCTCGATCCTGAAAAGTTTTTTCGAACTAACCGCGCATTCTATGTTTCGATTAAAAGTATTGACCGGATAGAAGATTATTTTGGTAACCGACTGATTCTGCAACTCAAGCCGATGATTGAAAAAGATGCGATCGTAAGCCGCGAAAAGGTTACGGATTTTAAACTGTGGATGGGAAAATAAGCCGCTAAGTTTATTTAGCGGAAGCAATTCTACGTACAGCAGAAGGAAAGAAACTGGTGATTCCGGGATTGAATAAAGGTCATCCCGGCAAGGAGATGACCTTCTGATTTTTCCGATCGTCAAAATTTCTTAATTAATGGAATTGAATCCTCCGTTCCCTCCATTAAAAGATAAAGGGCATCTTGTCCGTTTTCAGTTCCAAAGTCATAACTGTAAACGATTTCTGCCGTCAATTCACTTTGTCTTAAGTCGCGCTCTTCCACAATCTGTCCGTTTGCCGTTTGTCTGAAATGGGCAGAAGTTGCATGTGTCGTAATGGTTTTGGTTGCTTCATCTATTTCAACTGTACCTTTTGTTACCGATTGCATGTAGGTGACCACCGTTCCCGACACATAGCTAGAGGTAAAATACTGTTCGAAAGAACCGTCGGCGTTAAACTTAAAGGCTATTGACATTTCAAAACCATTTCCCAAATACTCTTCGGGATCCTGCGACCAGTATTCGGTCATGGAAAATTGTCCATACATCCAACTACCCTGAAGACTTGCAGGAACGGTTGTTCGCGGTGTATCGGCGTTTGTTGACGCAATTTCTTTTTTACAGGCACCAATCATCACCAGCATTATGAAAGGCGCGAAGATTAATTTTTTCATGTTATTATTGTTTACCATCCAAAATTATCTTCCGCTAAATGCGTGGAAACAGCAGCCTGTGTGAAGTGCGTATTTTATGAAAGGAATTGAAGAATTTCAACGAAGAAAATGCTACTTCCGCTTTTTTGGTAAACCATATTCCTCCTTCCAAAAAGTTCATGTTGCCACAGAATCAGACACTCATTTTCTCGCCAGGTTTTCGGGTGGAACCGGCGTAGGCACGGCATTGTTAACCGGCTTTAGCGTTTTAAGATAAGCGAACATTGCTTTCAGTTCATTATCGCTGGCAGCATGGCGCAAGCCCTGCGCCACCCCATCCATCGGAGGCAGCAGGTTGCGGCTGGCCTGAAGACCATTGAATTTCCCGTTTTTAAATACATTCAAAAATTCTCCTTCATTCCAGTTTCCGATTCCGCTTTCCGAAGGCGTAAGATTTGCCGAATAAGAGATTCCCCACGGACCAACCCACGTAGTAAGGTCGTTGGTGAGTGCGAGGCCCTTCTTTTCTAATTCCTTTCGATCTACATCGGGAGGGGGGACATTTGCAGGATGACCCGCGAGAAACATCGATGTGTCGGGCATCAAACCGGCACCGGTCATTGATTTTGGAGTGTGGCAGTCAGAACAGCCTCCCATTGCAACCAGGTGCTTCCCCCATTCAACCTGATTGGGGAAACCTCCATATTGTACCGTTGCTTCCGTTTTGCGGGCAGCCGATTTGTCTGGCATATCAGTGGAAGACTTTGAGTTGCAGGCGCAAATTAATGATGTGCCCACCAGGGTACTGATGGCGGCACAAAACAAGATCGTTTTCATGTGTAAACGTTTAGAGCAATAAGGTAGAATCAATTTTTTTTAAAAGAAATTTTTTTTCCGCCGGCTCCCATCAACTTAAACATTTTCACCAAACGTTAGCAGATTCATGTCAGGATCCAATAAAGAAAACTCCTTTTGGCCCCATGGTTTGATCGACAGGTGACCCAGGACGGGGACCGACAATCCCGTCTCTATTGCGGAATAATACAGGAGTTCGATTGCAGTGGTGCGAATGTAAATCTGGCCGTAATTTTCTTTCGGATCGAGTGCGGCAAACTTGAAGAAATGAATTTGGATTTCATCCTTCCAGACCATCAGATAATCGTCGAATTCATCCTTTCCAAGGAGTTGGAAGCCGAGTTTTTCGAGGTAAAATTCTTTTGTTGCCGCTTTGTTCCGCATGGGAAGTTTTGGATGAATAGCCGTAAACATAATTGTGATTTTTTCGTTGTATGTTGAGTTGGTTTAAACACTCAACCGTCCCCTGAATCCTCTTGCGGCATAGTATGAATCTGCTCCGTTGTGGTAAACAAAGACGGTGTTGTACCTCCGGTCACAGAAAAGCGCCCCGCCCAGTTCTCTGATTTCAGAAGGTGTCTGAATCCAGCTTGAAGTTTTGGTGTCAAACTTTTCAAGTTTCTGCAGATCACGGTATTGTTGTTCATTCAGCATTTCAATTCCCATAGCATGCGCCATTTCAATGGCACTGTCGTGGGGCTGATGTTGCTTTCTTGATTCAAGTGCTTTCCGGTCATAACAAACGCTCCTTCTGCCCTTCGGACTTTCGGGGGAACAATCACAATAGATATATTCCCCTTCCCCTGAAACTGCTATTACGTCGGGTTCTCCACCGGTTTCCTCCATTTGGTAAAGCGACCAGAGTTTATCGGCTTGCGTTTCCAGTTTTTGCTGAACATCTGACCATTTCACACCTTTATGCCGGCCTTTGTTTTTTTCAAACCGCGCATTCAGCGTTTTTAACAATTCCTGCTGTTGTGCAGGAGTAAGCTTTTCTTTTTTTTGACTCATCTTGTTTTGGAAAATTTTGTTATTAAAGTCCGATGCGAAAAATTTCTACTCATTCAATCCCTTGCCCTGCAATATCCTCGGGATATTTTTTTCCACTCTTGCCTCCCGTGTCTTCGACTGTTTCGGTTGAAGGAAATGCAGTAAATAAGCCCGTTGCCGGCCGGCAGTCAAATTTTCAAATGCCGTCTTCAAGTCCTTGTCGGTATTCAGCCGCCTTTCAAATTCTTCCGCAACTTTGAAATCGCTAACCTTCTTAAACTGCACCTGCAGTCCTGCCTTTTCTATTTCCACTGCTTCGTAAATGTACGATCGTATATCTGTTTGCAACCGGGTAATTTCATGCAGACCGGTAAAACGGATTTGCCTTCCGGCCTGTACATTCTCCGACTGCTGTACGAGAATTTTTTTTCTGTCGGCCAGCAACGATCCTTTAAAAAAAAGCAGGGCGCAATAATCTTTGAAGGCATGAATTAAAACGAGATTTTTATCATTGAAAGTGTAACAGGGACAGCGCCATTTCAATTCTTCCGAAAGTCCGCAATCCAATACAATTGATCTTAACTGCTTCAGTTCATTTTGCCATTTTTCAGCCTCGCTGAAATATCCGTCAACTTTAGGATTCATCTTGTTTATTTTCATTCATGAGAACAGATAACTTCAGGATAGTCAAATCCTTTCGGTCGAAATCACTTTTCTTTCATCGGGCCGGAAGTACCATGAAACTCCGGTGAGGACAAGCAGTAATACCGGGCCAAACAACTCTGAAAGGGGATCGCCAACGCCAAGATGCGAAACCACAGCTCCGGACATTACAAAGGCAAAACCTGCATAAGCCCATTCTTTCAAAACAGGAGATCCCGGGATCAACACAGCAATCACTCCGAGAATTTTCCAGACCGCAAGTATGGTCATCAGGTAAACCGGATATCCCAGATTCTTAAACATTTCAACTTCGTCCCCGGTTCTGATAAGTTGTACAATTGCAGTGGAAATCATGCCAAGGGAAAGCCAAATGGTAGCGGTCCAATAAATGATTCTGTTACGTTTTCTCATACTTTGCTTTTTAATTTGTCAAGAACTTGCTGAAGACGGTCATGGGCCATATTGATTCCCTGGCGAAAGGGAAGCCGCAATACATTAGCCCGGTCTGCAACAGATTTAAACAGGATCTGCATTCTCAGTTTACTGGTTTCTTCCGAAAGCTTTTCAAATTCGAGAAATTCCAGTTGCACCGGAAACGGCGTATTTTCCATCTGAAAAGTTCGGGTGATTTTATTACCCGGTACAAATTCGTGAATGACGCCATTGGCCCTGAAAACAACATTTCCATTGGCATCGGCGGTTTCAAACTGGTAGCTGCCGTGGTTTTTATTTTCCAATTTAAGCACGTTTGTACCCATCCACTGGGCTACGAGCTGAGGTTCTTCGTACGCCCTGAACAGCAATTCAACCGGAAGGTCAAATTCCCGTGTAATTAACAGGTCTTGCCGGCCTTCTTCTGCATCGATCCTTGTTTTTCTTTCCATTTAGTTTATTTTTTATATTTCTGCATGAGGTTTTCCAACTTGTTAAACCGGTCGTCCCACATTTTCCGGAAAGGCTCAATGAAGTCGGCTATCTCCTTCATTTTTTTTGCGTTGAGGTGATAGTACACTTCCCGGCCGGCTTGCTCCTGTTCCAGTAGTTCGCATTCTGTCAATATTTGGAGATGTTTTGAAACGGTAGGTCTGGCCGTATTAAAATTTGATGCTATCGCACCGGCGGTAAGTGATTGGCTCGCAACCAATAAAAGGATCGCTCTTCTTGTAGGATCTGCTATCGCCTGAAAAACATCTCTTCTCAAATTCATTACATCATTATTTGACAACAAATATATATGTAGCCATTTAACTACACAAATTTTTTTGAAAAAAAGTAGGAGCGGCAGTCTGATATGATAATATTAGCGATCGTACACGACCGGCGGGATGAAGGTTAGGAATGTTGATCAGGCAAACACAATGGATTTTACGCTGGGTTCTGTTGCGGAAATACACTGCCGCTACCGGCTCATCTCTGATTAGAAAACCGGAAAACCGGAACAGAGATATATCCGTCAAGAGTAATGATGTAACCGATGAAAGAATACTTGACGGTTATCTACCGGTTATAGAAATAGCTGGTGAAATAATCTTTAACTATCCCGGCATTTTATTTAGATGGTCCTTAAGCAACCGGTTGGATATAATCCGGCGAATACGATAAATTAATCCGTCCATTATCATGTGCCGCTTGCCGCTTTTATTCACGCTCAATTTGATGGTTCAATAAAAATTCCCGTCGTAATCTTCCTCATTATCCTGTGCTTCCTCCACGAGTTT
The DNA here is from genome assembly GCA_023423835.1 of Bacteroidota bacterium. Taxonomy (GTDB): domain Bacteria; phylum Bacteroidota; class Bacteroidia; order Chitinophagales; family Chitinophagaceae; genus JAFAEW01. Next base: position 33,215 of record JAFAEW010000112.1, read on the forward strand.
GGAAACACCGGCCGATACAAGGCCGCCTGTCAAATACAATACGACTGTCATGATTTTCGTATTTAGCGTTTTATTACTCGGCGCTGTGGGCAATCCCAGTGGTTTGGGTAAAACAACTGCTGTAATTCCGGCTATAAGCCCAAGTATTGCACCCCGCATCCACGCGCCGTCTTTGTGTCCTATTCCCGCAAGGCTGTAGTAGGCGGAGTCGCAAACCAATTCGCCCGTTACGGCCCATCGCTGGAGCTCTTCCTTTTCAGGCGGCTTCCGGTCAATGCATTCGAAGGCTTTGCTAATCAAATCCATATCGAGTTTATCCATTCGTGGCGCATCGGGAGTAACTCTTCTAAAGGCTTCATGAAGGGAAGCGATGGCTAATGTTCCCGCCAATCCTCCCGCTATTGCTGCAGATATTTTCATAGTAAGTAAATTATCGTAAGAAAATGTGGACGAAGGTTTTCCAAAAATTCGATGCCATCAATCGGGAATACGATCTTCTTTTAACGTCTGCTTCAATTGGAATAATGACTCCAACCGTAACCGTTTTAGAGAGAGTAATAAGGAAACCGTGATTGTAGAAGTCAAATCAACTCTTCTTCTTTCACCAATCCATTTTTTAGAGCATACATCACGATTCCGGCAACGTTTTTTGCACCAATCTTTTCCAGTATTTTGGTTCGATACCCTTCTACGGTACGCTTGCTTAGAAAAAGCTGCTCGCCTATTTGCTGCGTTGTGTTTTGACGGCAGATCATTTTTATGATTTCAATTTCCCGATCAGAAAAGGCGATGCTTTCCTGCTTTTTGTAGGGATTAAAACGGCTCTTAACAATGAGGCTTGCAAGCTTTGCGGATGTGGCGCGACAATAATAGGTACTGCCTTCGTAAACTGTAAAAACCGCTTCCAGAATTTCCTGTTTATCGGCATTTTTAAGAAGATACCCCTTTGCACCTGCTTCGAGCATGTCGATGATCAGGTTTTCTTCATCAAACATCGAAAGTGCAATGATCTTGACAGCAGGATTTTGTTTCAGAAGTTGCCTCGTGGCATCAATCCCATCGAGTCGAGGCATCTTGATATCGGTAATAATTACATCCGGTTGCAGTTCCTTTTCAAGTTGAAGCAGCTCGATGCCATCTTCCGCCTGTCCCACAAGTTTTATATCATTTTGCCGCGACAACATCAAAGCCATTCCATCCCGAAAAATTTCGTGATCATCGGCAATCAGCAATCTAACATCAGGTCTCATACTCATATTGTGGCAATGGTAATTGAATGAGATAGCCGGTGCCACTTCCCGGTTTTGATTCAATGGATAATTTAGCATTCAGTATCTCGGCCCGGCTCTCCAATGATTTCAAACCCAATCCTTTCGAATCCGCTTTCCTCCGCTCCACATCAAAGCCTAGCCCGTCATCCGACGCGTAGATGAGGAGTTCCTGATTGGAAACCCTGAAGACGATTCTTAAATGCTTCGCGTGTGCATGTTTAATGGTATTATGCATAATTTCCTGCAACATCCGGAATATATGAATTTGTTTGCCTTTTGGAACTGAAAATTCTTCTTCAACTTCAATCTCGATCGAAATATCCCGGTTGCTCCTAATCTGTTGTACAAATTCATGTAAAGCCTCAATCAATCCCTTTCTTTCGAGCGTGTTGGGTAAAAGGTCGTAGGAGATTTGCCGGATGTTTGAAATAATTTCATCCAGATATTTTCCCGCCTTTTGAATGATCTCCTTTTCATCTTCATCGTGAAGCTCAATGCTGTTGATATTGAGCTTTACGGTGGAGAGCAATGGCCCGAGGCTGTCGTGCAAATCTGTTACGATCCTTTTTCGTTCGTTTTCCTGCATGGTGATTTCCGCAAAAATGCGTTCCTTCTGCAACCTTATATATTGACGGTGATAGCGGAGGATTGAAACAATAAAATAAATGATGATAATCGTTATCAAACAGGAAACAACAAGAATGGTATAAAACGGAAGGCTATTCATTCCGGTTATTTAGTTCAAATTTAGAATTTTTTGTAAAGAAAAGCCCGCCCTCTTTAGGGATAAAATATACGGCGGGAATGTACAGCAGATTTACGAAAAAATTGATGTAACTAAAAAATCCGATTATGCCGGTGGTCAGCGCGTAACTGCTATTGGTTTGGTCCGAAACAAAGTACGAGGCCTCATATAAAATCTGATAGATAAAATAGATCACAAAACCGATACAAATGAGAAACTTCGAATTTTTGAAAAGCGTTCTGTCTGTATTGGTTATGATAATCTGGTTGATTTGGTTGATGCTCACGAGAACGATGATGAAGGAATAGAAGATGGTAAAGAAGGGTGAAAATACCGGCGTTCCAAAATACAGAATACTTTCCGGAAGCCACGCCAAAAAACATGCAGCAAGCAGCAGATAAAACAAACGCTTCCTGTCTTTCAAAAAACCCCAACCATGAAAAAGCATCAAAACAAGAATCGATTCAATAAGGCTGTAAACTCTGAATACGTCTGCGTTTGCAATACCAAGTCTGATATAGAATGTGAAACTTGAAAATTCGGCTAATACTGCCGCCATCAGCAAGATTACAAACGGACGAAACGATCGTTCCATCCTGCGGTACTTCCAGATTCCCAGTGCCAGTGGCACAACAATAATTTCCGAGAGGAAAAAGGTAATGAGCGGATTCACGTTTGAGTTTTTGGTAATCAATTAAGTGGACTGTTAGCTGAACATACGGTGGGACATCTTTGTCCGTTTTCCATCGCCTGCCCTGCTGCCTGTTGCTGATTGCCAAATCTTCGCGTAGATGCTGCTGGCCCTGTCGCTGGCGGAGTGGGTAAGAGTTGCGTTATGATATCGTTGCCATCTTTATCGGTCGGCATTAAAACAAGATTGATAAGTCCGTCCTTCGTTCTACCGAGATAAATTCGAATGCCCTGGGCGCCGGGAACGTTGAGCAAGGAAGCCATCACATCGCGGTTAAACAGCTCCGCTCTCGGAAGATTAAAGCTCCGCGAAAGAAAGCCGGTATCCCGAAGTTGTGCTTTCAAATCTTCAACACCTGTTCTGAAGTTGGACGTGTAGAAAATCGCACTGTCTAGGGGAATGACATTTTTGATAATGTTCTTCGTATCGGATATTGGTATTTGTCCTGGGCGTATCAGTCGGCATTGCTGAAATACGAGTGTAAGTGCAATTAGCAGGATTGTATAAATTGCCGGAATTCGCTGTTTCATAAGTCTCTTTTTTAATTGAGTAAAATCGATCCCAAATTACCATCTATCTCTTGTGCATGCAACAAGAGATTTCACGTGAATGATCACGTAGAAATACGGTTAATTTAATGTAGAAGGCCGAAGACAGAGAAAAGGGGAACGGCAGATTTACGATAGAACCCCGAACGCAGAGAACAGGAGGACGCGAAGTTTACGCAGAGTTATTAAAAAAAGTTCTCTCTCTCTGTGGATTCTCTGCATCTTCTTTCTCTGCGGTGAAAAACCGGAACGCAGAGAACAGGAGGACGCGAAGTTTACGCAGAGTTATTAAAAAAAGTTCTCTCCCTCTGCGGATTCTCCGCATCTTCTTTCTCTGCGGTGAAAACCCGGAACGCAGAGAACATCAGGACGCGAAGTTTACGCAGAGTTTTTAAAAAAGTTCTCTCCCTCTGCGGATTCTCTGCATCTTCTTTCTCTGCGGTGAAAAAAATGGAGCGACGCGTCTAACCGGCAACCATGAAAGTTATTGGCTGCAGCTGGCGGAAGATCACGTGTTTCCCATCCATAGATGCCGGAATCCATTTTGGACCTTCACTGATGACCCGTACCGCTTCTTCTCCAAGCTTTGGATGAACAGTCTCAGGATTTCTGATCTGCACTTCCACCACATCGCCCGCGGTGTCAACGAGGAAACTTACGATCACGGTTTGTTTTACCAGTTTCTTCCGTCCCGGCTTCAGGTATTTTGCTCCCAATTCCGATCTCAGGTTCGAATTGAGATATTTGATCCACCCTTCCGCGCCACCGGGAAAGGTCGCGGGAATTTCCGAATGATTTTCGACTGTATCGGTACCCGAAATTTGCGGATGCGATTGCGCCATAGCCGACAAGGAAATGACGATCAAAGCAATAGTTAGTATTGGTTTCATGTTCTGTTATAGCTGGCAAAAATAGAGAATTTCCGCCCTTGGCAAACGCTTTCCGAACTTTTATTTCAACCGGCATGCCCGCTGAAAACACCATTTACAAAGATGGCATTTTGTTTTTATACAACAGGTAAAATGATAACATGACTACCATCAAAGACAAAGTAGCCTATATTACCGGAGGAAGCAGAGGAATAGGATTTGGAATTGCAAAATCACTTCTCGACGCCGGGCTGAAAGTAGCAATTACGAGCAGAAAAATGGATTCTGCCACCGCCGCAGCAAGATCGCTCACAAACGACAATTCTCGCATTTTACCCTTACAATCGGATGTGAGCTCGCTCGAATCGGAGAAAAAAGCAGTTCAACAGGTTTTGGACCAATTTGGTTCACTTGACATTGTAATCGCAAATGCCGGCGTCGGTCACTTCGCACCCATTGATGATCTCTCCGAGGAGGAATGGAAGCAAACAATTGATACCAATCTTACCGGCGTATTTCATACTGTAAAGGCGGGAATTGAAGCCCTGAAACGATCGAAAGGATACATCATCACCATCGCAAGTCTTGCAGGAACGAATTTTTTTGCCGATGGATCGGCCTACAACGCAAGCAAGTTTGGACTGGTAGGCTTCACCCAGGCAATCATGCTCGACCTGCGGAAGTACGATATAAAAGTGTCAACGATTATGCCCGGCTCAGTAGCTTCCCATTTCAATGATCACGAGCCTTCAGCGGCAGACGCGTGGAAAATTCAGCCGGAAGATATTGGAGAGATTGTCCTGGATCTTCTTAAGATGAATCCGCGAACATTACCGAGTAAGATTGAAGTAAGACCAAGCGGTCCGGCAGAAAAATAGGGTGTTTGGATAAAGGTGCCGTTAGGAGAAACCTCACCTGCGGGCATAGGTTTTGCATCCCATTCGGATAATTATTAAATAAAAATTTTTTAGTTATGGCAGATCACAGAAACCGAAGAGACTGGTCCGGAAAGGATTGGGATCAGGACAATGACAGAAGAAACCAGTACGATCCAAATAACGATAACAGTCGCAACGACGATTATGGAAGGCGTCCTTATTATGGATCGGGATACAATCAGAGAAATTCGCAGAATGACCGCGACTACAGAGGCGGCGACGACAGGAACAGACACGGAAGTTACAGCTCCGGTTACGGATATGGAAATGAAGGCAATAGAAACCGCGACGATAATCGTGAAACCGGAAGATACAGTGATGATTTTGGAGACAGAAGATATGATGAACAGTTTGACAGAAGCAGCCGGGAAAGAGGTGAAAACAACCGATTCGACAGAACTCAAAACTACAACTCCGGCAGAAACGATAATCGGCGGGGCGGAAATTCCGGCGGCTATTCCGGAGGCTATGATCCCGCTTTTGCGGAGCGAAATTATAACCGTCCAAACTTCGGATATGGAACCGATTTCAATGGTGGCAATGGTCCGGGCAATTACGCAGACCGGTATGAACCATCCGGAACTTCGTCTGCCGGAACCGGCTTCGAGGATCTTTGGGAACAGAGCGTAAGGATGGAGAAAAAGCACCAGGGGAAGGGGCCGAAAGGATACCAACGTTCAGAAACCCGGATCATGGAGGATGTCTGCGACCGGCTTACTGAGGATGACCACGTGGATGCATCCGATATAGAAGTACAGGTTCAGGGAAATGTGGTAGTTTTATCGGGAACGGTTCGGAATAAACAACAAAAGCGGCATGCAGAGGATATCGTGGAGTCGGTTTCCGGCGTTCAAAATGTTGAAAACCGCCTGCGGGTTCAAGGTCACGAACCGGTAACGCAATCCGCCACCGTTAGTGCTGAGGACAATCCAACGAGCAGTACAAATGCAGGAAGTAGCGGAACCGGCGCAGCAAATACCGATAATGCTACACTGAATCCCGGAAAAACCGCTGCCGGCAGTTCGAAAACGGGCCGGAAAACGAAATAGGAGTAGTTTCAGCTAATTATAATTACAGGCTTTCCAAACCATCGGGAAAGCCTTTTTTTTACGCTTAACACCCTAGCGTTAACCCTGTGATAATTGCGGGTTTCTGCTAATTATGTGGCACTTAATTTGTATTTTTTGACATCATGAAAAAGAATGGCAGGGTTTCATCGGGAGCTACAATTCCGATAAGCAACCGTCAATGCGATAGCGTTAACCTGCTCGAGATAATCGGAAATGCCAGTATAGGCGGAATGGAAAATTATATCAAGAATTTCATCCGTCACCTTCCACCTCAATTTAAAGTTACCTGTATTTGTCCCTACGAAAGTGCTTTTACCGCTTCACTGCGAAAATTGAAAGTGGAGGAAGTTTATATTACTCCCATCGCCGACGATCCTCCCTGGCGATCAATTCAACTGGCGGTTGAAGTAGCCAAGCTTCATCAGATCGATATCTTTCATGCACATATGCCTAAGGCGCATGTTTTGGCTGGAATTGCGGGCTGTTTAATCAAACGGCCGGTGGCGGCTGCCATTCACGGCATGAACATCACTTCTCACGAACTCGGTATTGCAAGAGCGGTCGGATCACACCTTATTACAAATTGCCAGGAAGCCTATTCACAGGCACTTGCGATGGGTATTCCTTCCAAAAGAGTATCAATTGTACGAAATAGTGTAGAGATTGCAAGGCTTGCTACAACCAATACCGGAAAGAAATTAAGACATTCAATTGCGCAGAGTGGCGATCCGGTAATTGTAGGCTTCGTAGGCAGGCTCGAGCATGAAAAAGGGCCTGATCAGTTTTTACGGGCCGCCCAACAAGTTCTTCATCTGAATCCTGACGTTCATTTCGCGCTCATCGGAGAAGGCAGTATGGAAGATGAATTGCGGGATCTAACAAAGCAGCTAAACATCGGCGATCACGTTCATTTTCTGGGTTGGCAGCAGGATCCCGCCGAAATATATCCTGGCCTCGACATTGTTGTTCACACTTCGCGGAGTGACGGCACCTCTCTTGTTCTGCTCGAGGCAATGTCTTTTGCAAAGCCCACCGTTGGCATGGCGGTTGGCGGCGTAAGGGAGATTATTGAAAACCAGGTGACCGGCCTGATCGTGGGACAGGGCGATTGGGAAGGCGTAGCGATTAAGATAAACGAGTTGGTAAACGATCCGGCAAAAAGAAGCGCAATGGGTCAGGCAGCGCGGGAAAGAGTAGAAAGGCTTTTCAACGTGGCTGTAAATACCAACACTACCGCAAACATCCTCAGAAAGATAGCGTTTGGAGGAGCAAACGTCTTTAATATTGAAGCAGAAGTATCAAAAAAAGCAGTGGCCGGCATGGCAGAGAACCATCCGCCTGAAAAATAATCATTTCCGATCCGATAATGCATCCATCACCCAATTCCGTTTCGTTCTATGTTGTTGCCCATGCCGATGACTGGCAATTGTTTATGTTTCCCGAGGTCTTTGAGGATATGACTAGTCCGGAAACCAAAACCGTTATCCTGGTTATCACGGCAGGCGATGCAGGAAAAGAAGAAGTTTACTGGAAATCTAGGGAAGAAGGATGTAAAAGTTCTGTCGAACTCTGCCGGCCGGTAAGTCCTGAAACCAATCTGTGGTTGAAAAAGAAAAGCTTTTCGGGCAGGGAGATTGCCGCCTGGAATCTGCCCGGGTTTTCCTGTTATTTCCTTCGGCTTCCCGATGGAAATCTCGATGGCAACGGCTTCGAAAGCAACTGGCACGAAAGCCTGCAAAAGCTCTTGGAGAACAAAATAGAGACTATTCAAACGAAAGACGGTCAGACTTTCAACAAGGCGGAACTGATCCGTTTACTCGAGGAAATCATCTTGTACGAATCAGGAAATTCGGTTGAAGGAAGAATGAATTATCCCAATCCTGATCTTGTTAAAAATTTTGATGACCATTCTGATCATATTGCCGCCGGCCTACTGATGGATTCCTGTAAGATACCTGAAACTTTGAAACGAAGATTGTTCACCGGCTACAGCTGTCATTTGTCGGCACCACTGCTGCCGGCGGAAAAAATTTTCTGGAAATCGGCCCTGTTTGCGGCCTATCAAACCACTGTATTTAATATTTCCGGCTACGATACACTGCGGGAAGGAGTTTCCATCTACCGCGAGTGGTGTGTCCGGAGCTCAATTTCCGTGTCAAAATGAACGAACGTGCAGTAGCTAATCCAACTGATGAAATTTTGACAGAACCCATTCAGAATTGAAACTTTTAAAGTGCCATTTCTTCTTTTTATCGCAAAGGCCGGATAAATTTTCATTGCAAACTGAAAATTTGGCTTTAAAAACCAGATGGCATAGTAATGGAGGAAAGAGGATAAATTTTGAATTATTTATTCACTTTAAAACTAAATTGATTTTTTTATGGCAAACGAACTAAAAGTTACTCCTTTACACGACAGGGTAATTGTACAGGCGGCTCCCGCAGAGGAAAGAACTTCAGGAGGAATTATTATTCCGGATACTGCTAAAGAAAAGCCACAGCGTGGAACTGTAGTTGCAGCCGGACCCGGAAAAAAGGATGAACCCGTTTCAGTAAAAGTGGGTGATAATGTACTTTATGGGAAATATGCCGGAACCGAAATACAGATTGAAGGAAAGGATTATTTGATCATGAGAGAAAGTGACATTTTGGCTATTGTGTAATAGCATAAGGACTATAAATATTTATTAACAGCTAAAAATTTAAAATAAATTATGGCAAAGCAAATCTTCTTCGACATCGAGGCAAGAAACAAGATGAAAAAGGGTGTTGACACCCTTGCCAATGCGGTAAAAGTTACGCTTGGACCCAAAGGACGGAACGTAGTTATTGAGAAAAAGTTTGGTGCGCCTTCCATTACTAAGGATGGTGTAACAGTTGCAAAAGAAATTGAACTGGATGATCCGATTGAAAACATCGGCGCTCAGATTGTAAAAGAAGTAGCCTCAAAAACTGCTGATATTGCCGGCGATGGTACAACTACCGCAACCGTTTTGGCTCAGGCAATTATCAATGAGGGTTTGAAAAACGTTGCCGCCGGAGCAAATCCGATGGATTTGAAACGTGGAATGGATAAAGCCGTTGCTTCCATCGTAAAAAACCTTCAGAGCCAATCTCAAACTATCGGAAACGATAACGATAAGATCAAGCAGGTGGCTTCAATTTCTGCCAATAATGATGAAACAATTGGAAAACTGATTGCTGAGGCTTTTGAAAAAGTGGGTAAAGAAGGCGTAATTACCGTTGAAGAAGCGAAAGGAACCGATACTACTGTGGAAGTAGTGGAAGGTATGCAGTTTGACCGCGGATATATTTCTCCCTACTTCGTAACCAACAGTGAGAAAATGGAAGTTGAACTTCAGAATCCGTATATCCTTATCTACGACAAGAAGATATCTGCAATGAAGGATATTCTCCATATCCTCGAAAAGGTTGCCCAGAGCGGTCGTCCGTTGTTGATCATTTCTGAAGATCTTGAAGGCGAAGCTTTAGCAACCCTCGTGGTAAATAAATTACGCGGAACCCTGAAGGTAGCAGCCGTAAAAGCTCCGGGTTTTGGCGACAGAAGAAAAGAAATGTTGCAGGATATTGCCATCCTTACCGATGCAACTGTAATCTCTGAAGAACAAGGATACAAGCTCGAAGGAGCGGATCTTAATTCACTGGGAGAAGCTGCTTCCGTTATCATCAACAAAGACAATACAACCATCGTTGATGGAAAAGGAAGTAAAGATCAGATCACTGCACGCGTAAATCAAATCAAAGCCCAGATTGAAACTACCACTTCTGAATACGATAAAGAAAAATTGCAGGAACGTCTTGCAAAATTAGGTGGAGGCGTTGCCGTTTTATACATCGGTGCCGCAACTGAAGTGGAAATGAAAGAAAAGAAAGACCGTGTGGATGATGCGCTTCATGCAACAAGAGCAGCCGTTGAAGAAGGTATTGTACCGGGCGGTGGTATTGCTTACATCCGTTCTGCACAGGGACTAGAAGATCTGCAGGGTGCAAATGCCGATGAATCTACAGGTATCACCATTGTAAAAAGAGCGGTTGAAGAGCCACTCCGTCAGATCGTAACCAACAGCGGAATTGAAGGTTCCATCGTTGTTCAGAAAATTAAAGAAGGAAAAGACGATTATGGTTTCAATGCCCGGACCGAACAATTTGAAAATCTGTTGTCAGCCGGCGTAATTGATCCTACAAAGGTAACCAGGATCGCACTTGAAAATGCTAATTCAATTGCCGGAATGTTATTGACAACCGAAGCAGTTGTGGCAGATAAACCCGAACCTAAAACCGCAGCTCCGGCTCCAATGGGAATGCCAGGCGGCGGAATGGGAATGGATTATTAATCTGAAAACAAATTTCAAAAAAAGATCCTCACCAGGTGGTGAGGATCTTTTTTTTAGCCGATGGTTTCACCGTTGCCCAAAAAACGGATAAAACCGGCGGACAACAGAAACAGCGCGATGCCATAGGTAAGCATAACGGAAATTTCCGCATACCTGAAGCTTGAATAAAACCGGTCGAGTGCTAAAAGAGAATCTGATATGGCGAAAAAGATACTGCCCGGAACGAAGTAATAAAGCGCAATATTTCTCAACTTCCGGATTTTTACCGTATTCAACGCCGTGATGATAAAAGATCCCATTACCACTGCATATATGGAGACCGGAATTTCCATGTACTGAAATTTGAGGTGCGGGAAAAGTATCCACAGGAAAACTGCGAGGTAGGCAACTACAATAACGATGGCAGCAAGCAGGTTTCTATTCTTATTCAACCTGAAATTGGTTAACCTCAAAAAAAGAATGTTGAAAAAGATCAGGGCGATAAGAAAGGCAAACAATCCCAGGATAAAATTACTTATCCCCGTTTGTGACAGTAGAAATATGTCGCCGATAAAGCAAAACAATAGTCCAAGGTTGATCAGCAATTTCGACTTAAAATGTTTCGAATGCGCTGATCCGAAATAAATAGCGAACAGTAAAATGGGGACGAGCAGAGATTTCGAATAAAGCCGGTATTCGTACAATCCATTGGCAATAAAATAGCAGTCGATTATTAGAACAAGCCAAAATAATACGAACAGGAATTGCTTGATGTTCATGCGTGTTTAGGTTTTGAAATACGGATTCAGTGTAATGATACGACTTTTACATCTTTTTGTAAAAATTTTTCTACCGAATCTTTCGCAGCCGCGGTGTCATGAATGGGAGTCTGTATTTTTAAGTACAATCTGTAAAGGAGTTTTCCTTCGTCGGCCACACTGTCAAAGCCGGCAGGATTACCGTAGCTTTTCAATTGCGATGTCCGTTTTTCGGCCCTCGTTCTTGAAGGCGTTGTTTCGTAGACAAAGAGGAAAAACGGAGGTTCTGTTTCATTAATATGAGGCAGCAGCGGCGGCTTCACGGTAGCGACGCTGGTTGTGGCTGAATCAGTTAACCCGTTGTTTTTGTCATGTGCATTACCTGAAACCGGAGGTGGCAACGCTTTTACCGCCGGCTTTGCAACAAAATTCTGTGTGATGAACTGATAACCGCCCCATCCTATCACCCCTGCAATTCCGATGACGATAAGAACGGCTATGATAAAGAGAACCTGTTTATTGGTGTTTTTCGATACGGTTTCCTGCGCCGCCAGTCCTGAAGTTGCTTTTCGTTGTCGTCTTCGTTTTGTAAGATCGAGTGGAGTAAAAGAATATTCTCCCGAACCAGACAGTTTTAAAGTTCCGATACCCTGAAGGGTGAATGGATTACCGATATTGACCATTTGCCTGATCATAGAAATATAGGCATCCACTGCTCCTTTGATTACTGAAACACTCTTGCCGGTCTTCTCCGAAATAAAATCGATTAACTCAGGGTTTGTAGTGGCATACCGGTGAAATTCAAAGGAAAGTAACTGTGGATTGAACGGCGGACGGTAATCATCCGGAAGCGAAAAAGTTCCTATTCCTTCGAGGGAAAATGCTGTAAATCTTTCTAAATAGCTTTTCAGGTATTGATCAAAATTGTACACATTTGCTAAAATACCGATTTTCATCGGGTTAGAAATTGTAAAACTTACATTTATTGCCTGTATAAATCTACTTTTGTGTATGCTCACTAAAGAAGAAGAAGACTATCTGACCTATTGGGAACACCATCGGGAAAGAGAAAAGAAGCTTTCCCGACAACTCTTAACAGGATTGCCATTGGGACTCTTGCTTGCAATGGCGATTGTAGCGTCTCTGAGCCTCGGATGGTATCAACGGGCCGACATGGTGGCCAAATCGAGCCTGAATCCCATCGTATTTATATTCGGATTGTTGGCACTCGTTATATTTGTAGCAATCTTTTATAAAAAATACCAATGGGAGATGAAAGAACAGCATTATCTCGAATTGCTTGCTAAAAAACGAAAAGAACGGAAAAATACGGATGGCGATGCAGCCATTTCTTCCTAGAACTTGTCAATACAGAAAATCAAAAAATAAGAATGAAAAGAATCAGTTTATTTCTCTTTGCAACCGTACTATTATTTGCTTCATGTGTAAAATCGGGCAGCGGTTCTCAATCTTGCACCGATATTTCTCCAATAGCCGAAGAAGGCCAGATATTGAATTTTTGTGAAGCCATGGGTATGAATTACACCAAAGACAGCAGCGGAATTTATTACGAAATCGTGGACCCCGGCACCGGCACCCATCCCACAGCAAACGCTATTATAACAACCACTTATGTGGGGAAAATTTTAACCGGTGTTACCTTAGATTCTTCTACGGCTCCTTACACTTCCCCGCTTTCCAATCTTATCAGGGGATGGCAGATTGCAATTCCTAAAATTGGCAAGGGTGGAAGAATAAAGATGGTCGTTCCTTCTTCACTTTGCTACGGCTGTTATGGCGTTCCTCAAAGTGGATTACCGGGTAATACCATTTTGTACTTTGATGTTCAACTGCTTGATGTGAAACTTTAGCCCCGTTTCTACCTTGTATTTTTATTAAATCGGCTCTGGAGAGGCAGATAAATCAGGAAAAAAAGTGGAAAAAATTTCGCTTTTTCACAGTTTTTTCGTAGATCGATTTATCTGCCAATCCCCTATCTTTGCCGCTCACAAAAATTTTGTAAACCCCGTTTGTATATGCAACTTAAAGGTTTAGTGCGTTTTTTTACCGTAGTGCTGATAATTATTTGCCTCTATCAATTATCCTTCACCTGGATTGTACGCAGTTTCGAAAAGTCTCAGACCGAAAGGGCCAATAATTGGGTAGCTGCCCATTATCCCACTGCCGATCAGAAATATCCGAATAATAATGAATTGAAGGCACGCTACGAAGACACTCTCGAAAATCTTGCCAAACAGAGAAAAGACTACCTGCTTGACAGCTCAAAAGAAGAAAAGATTGGTCCCTTCGGATGGACTACTTATCAAAATGCCAAGGACAAAGAATTAATGCTTGGCCTCGATCTTCAGGGTGGAATGAGTGTGACGATGGAAGTGGGCCTCGATGGGTTGATTCACAACCTTGCCAACTATACGAAGGACAAAGCCTTTACCAACGCCTTGCAAAATGCGGTAGCAAGGAAAGCTACAACGGGGGCAGATCTGATAACACTATTTGGCGAAGAGTTTCAAAAAACCTCTAACGGCGGTCGTTTAGCTCCGTTTTTTATCGCCAAAAGCGATGGTGCCGTGAAAGCGGATGCTTCCAATGCAACGGTATTGTCGTACCTGAGGCAACAGGCAAACGATGCCTTCAGTAATACCGTAAAAATTCTTACAAATCGTATTGACCGTTTCGGACTCGCCTCACCTGCCATCAACCCCGATCCGGCCAAAGGCGTTGTTAACATCGAACTTGCCGGTATCAATGATCCGGAAAGGGTAAGACATTATCTTCAGTCAACTGCCAATCTGCAGTTTTTTGAAGTGTACAATATAAATGATGTGGCGGAAGCTTTGCAATCGGCCGACAAGGCGGTAGCGGCCTATCTGAAAGGGAATACCGCTGCTGATTCCACCGTTTCTACCACTGACACTGCAGCTACAGCAATGGCTGCGCAGGCGGCAGACCATGACACTACCGCCACGGCAACCTTGTCAGGTAGTGAAGGAAAGGTTTCTTCAACAACCGAAAAAACCCCCGTTGACAGTGCGCAATTACTTAAGCAGCAAAATCCTGTTTTAAGCCTGTTTGCCGGAATTGCTCAGGGACAAAGAGATGAAAAAGGAAACACACGCTTTCCCGGATACATCGGCTATATCCTTAAAAAAGATACCGCCGCGCTAAACCGCTACATGCAACTCGATGTGTTTAGCAACAAGTTTCCCGCTAACCTAAGATTGTTGTACGGAGCAGCAGAAACGGGTGCAGATACTCCCGATGACCTGTTCGCCGTTTATGCGATAAAAACGCTTCCAAACGGCACTGCAAAGTTGGAAGGTGATCACGTAAAATCTGCCCGGCAGGATTACGATCAGAGTGGCAAACCCGCGATCAGTATGACAATGGATGCCGAAGGAACAAGGATCTGGGCTAAGATGACTGCCGATAATGTGGGCAAACCCATCGCCATTGTGCTGGACAACTATGTTTACAGTGCGCCTAACGTTATCAATCCGATTCCTTCCGGAAATTCTCAGATTTCAGGAAACTTTACCGTACAGGAAGCAACCGATCTCGCTGATATTTTGCAGTCAGGTAAGCTTCCCGCGCCTGCAAAGATTGTGGCCGAACAAATTGTTGGTCCTACTTTGGGTCAGGCAGCGGTAACCGGCGGAGCATTATCATTCTTCCTCTCATTCCTCGTGATCTTTGTACTCATGCTGATCTATTATAACACAGCTGGATGGGTAGCAAACGTAGCGCTGATCCTAAACCTGCTTTTCACAATAGGAATACTTGCAGCACTCGGATTTACGCTAACAGCTCCGGCCATTGCCGGTCTTGTACTCACCATCGGGATGGCGGTAGATACCAATGTAATTATTTTTGAAAGGATTAAAGAAGAATTAGCCCGTGGAAAAAGCTACCCGGTAGCGGTGGATGATGGATATAAACGTTCCTATGCGCCCGTTCTCGATGCGCACATCACCACGTTCCTAACTGCAGCTATCCTGTTTATTTTCGGAACCGGAGCGGTACTGGGTTTTGCCACTACGCAAATGCTCGGTCTTTCCCTCTCTTTATTCTGCGGTATCCTCGTTTCGAGAATGATCACCGATTTTTATACAAACAAGAAACGGCACTTCATCTATTTCACCTCGTTTTCTGAGAAAATATTCAAACATTCAAAAATCAAGTTCGTTGAGTACAGAAAAGTAGCCTATGTGATTTCCTTTGTGGTATTAGCGATGGGTGTGGCTTCCTATTTCCACGGATTTGATAAAGGAGTTGAATTTGAGGGTGGAAGAAGCTACACAATCAAATTCGCAACTGCGCCAAATGTAGAACAGGTAAGGGCTTCTCTGAAGGATGTGTTTGAAGGAGAATCACCCACCATTAAAACAGTGAATACCGAAGACCAGCTCAATATTACCACCAGCTATCTCATCGGAGAAGCCGGAAACAACGTTGACTCAATGGTTGAACGAACACTGTATAAAGGATTGCAGAAATACCTTCCCGAAGGAACCAGCTTTGACCAATTTGAAAACGATTATAAAAAGGCATCACAAACCGTATTGCCAACGATTTCTGAGGATTTGAAACGTGGTGCGGTAAAGGCAACTATATTCTCGATTATCGCAATTTGTCTTTATATCTTCCTTCGGTTCAGAGACTGGAGATATTCTGTGGGAACGATTGTTTCGCTCCTGCACGACGTATTGGTTACCCTGGCGATCTTCAGTTTCGGAAGAGAAATCGTTCCCTTCCCGCTTGAAATCGATCAGTATTTCATCGCAGCGGTGTTAACGGTGATCGGATTCTCTATGAATGACACGGTTATCGTGTATGACCGCATCAGGGAAGATTCCAGGTTGCTGAAAAACACTTCCAAGGGAGAGATTATCAATACCGCCATCAACCAGACGCTTAGCCGTACGATTATGACCTCCTTCACGGTTTTCCTGACCATCTTAATCCTCTTTATTTTCGGAGGAGAAGTAACCAAAGGTTTTGCATTCGCAATGCTGATTGGTGTGGTTACCGGTACTTATTCTTCCATCTTCGTTGCAGCCCCTATCCTACTGGAGTTTGCAAAAAAGAAGCCTTTGGGTGGTAAGCCGGAAAAGAAAAAAGAGCAACTCGCTACGGTCAGAAGATAAGATATTTAAGAAGTTAGATAAAACCGTCTGAGGGCAGTCCTCAGACGGTTTTTTTTGTTGAAAATGCCAACAATTGTTTAACTGAAATTCATTTAGCTTTCAGCTGGAAAATGCGTAATTTTATAGACAATCAGGATGAGTTTAAATGACGAAAAATTTCTTTAAAGCTCTTCTTTTATTTCACCATATATTAACAAACGTTAGTATTTAAAATACGTCTTATGAAAGGTAAAGCGAATTTCAAATCAAAATCTTTGAAATTGATTTCCCGGATTTATCATTCAACAAACTATTTATCAATGAAAACAAAGGTTAACATCATAATCTGTTCGTTTATACTTACAGCTCTTATGTCATGCAGCACCGGACGCTACGCCTCTGCTCAGTCTGATGATGCTTATTACTCTTCCGGCTATAATGGCGAATACGGAACCGAGCAATATGATGAGTCAAACGTGAACATGAACGTTTTTGTGGATGCACTCAGTCCCTACGGCCGATGGATGTATTATCCGCAATACGGCCAGGTGTGGATCGCCAATGAATCTAACTTTATTCCTTATTCAACCAATGGCAACTGGGTCTATACCAATTATGGCTGGACGTGGGCATCAAACTACAGTTGGGGATGGGGTCCATTTCACTACGGAAGATGGGCATATGATCCATTTTACGGCTGGATGTGGGTTCCCGGATACAAATGGGCACCGGCTTGGGTTGGATGGAGAACAGGAGGCGATTACTTTGGATGGGCTCCTCTCGCTCCCGGTATAAATATCAATATAGGTTATGGAAATTATATTCCTGCAAGCAGCTGGATCTTTTTGCCGAAAAGGTATATGGCAACGCCTAACTGGTACAACTACCGCGTAAACAATTCAAGGAATACGACCATCATCAACAATACTACGGTTATCAACAACACCAATATTTATAAGAATACAAAGTATGTTGTGGGTCCTAAACCTATAGACGTAGAACGGGCAACCGGCCAACGGATCGTACCGAAAAAGATCGTCAGTGAATCAACCCCATCAAAAGGTGCGGTAGTAAATAATAAAACCGTTAGCCTTTACAGACCCGACCTGACAAGACCATCGGGAGCAATCAAAAAGGTGGGTGAAGGACAGGCGGTCGAAAGCGGTCGGGTTCCGGAAAGAAAAATAAAGCCGGTTCCACAAAGGAATATTCAGCCCGATACACGTTCCAAAATAAATCAGCAGCCGGAAAGAACCAATCCTCCTCAAAGGCAGGTAAATCCGGAACCAAGACAGGTAAACCCTGAACCGAGACGAATCAGTCCGCAACCACAGTCAGTGCCGCAGCCGAGAACCGCTCAGCCGGGCCGTGTCATCCCGCAGGCTAATTCCCAACGGGAAAATGAAAGAAACAGAATGCAGTTGTCCAGCCAGTTAAATGAGAGACGACAACAGCAGGACGCAAACAACAGGCGCGAGCTACAACAGATGCAGCGGTCGCAACTGGCAGAAAGAAGTCCGGTTTCACGACCCCCGCAGCGGCAAATACAATCGGCCCCGGTACAGCAACGTGTGATGACCAATCCGTCGGCCAGGCCTTTATCAAGCGAGGTTATAAACAAAAGAAGGGACAATTGATCTCACATAATACAACAACCGAAGCGGTTTTCGGAATGGAAACCGCTTTTTTTATGCAAACATGTTGATCAATTCGTCGTCGACACGTCTTGGTCGCAAGGTTTTACTATTAAGTGGAATCCATACACTTACGGACTCAATGATCTTTTTTCCGTCAGAAAGCCTTTTGATCGAATAGTGTCGTTTCCAGGTAACATTGGTGTAATCTCCCGTCCAGGTTTCCATTTCGAGCTCATCGTTTAGAAAAGCCTGGTGATAATAATCGATTTCATGTCGCTTTATCATCCACATGACCTCGTCCTGTAAGGCCGCAGATGCATATTTATTCCAGTGTTCCCGGGCAATCTCCTGCATCCATTCTACATATACAACATTATTGACGTGGTTTACGGCATCAAGATGTTCAGGCTGCACAACTATTATTTTTTTATAGCGGCTGTTTCTCAATTCCATTAAAATCAGATTTTTCCTTTGGCAGTATGGATCAGTTCGAGCGCTTTTTTCACGCTCCCTTTTTCCAGCAATAATTTTTTTGCAAGGTCAGGGTCTGCTATTTTTCCCTTTTCCATAATCATCCGGATTCCCCGTTGTCTCACTTTTTCGTTACTCAGCTGCATGTGGATCATGCTGTTGTCTTCTACCCTTCCGAGTTGAACCATGACAGCGGTAGAGATCATATTCAGAACCATTTTCTGGGCGGTTCCGCTTTTGAGCCTGGTGCTTCCCGTGAGGAATTCCGGTCCGACAATTACTTCCACCGGAAAATCGCAAATTGCAGCCAGGGGACTTCCGGCATTACAGGTAATACATCCTGTTGAAATGCCCGCCTTGCGGCAATCTTCTATCGCTCCGATAACGTAGGGCGTTGTTCCACTTGAAGCTATTCCAACCACAAAATCGGCACTTGATACACCCTTATCCTGCAGGTCTTTCCAACCCTGCTGCTCTACGTCTTCGGCATTTTCTACCGGATGAATAATCGCATGTTTTCCCCCGGCGATGATGGCGGTGACAAGACCTTCCTTAACGCCAAAAGTTGGCATTACCTCGCTGGCATCCAAAACGCCAAGGCGGCCACTTGTACCGGCTCCGATGTAGAATAATCTTCCGCCACTTTTCATCTTACCAGCTATAGCTTCAATCAACGCGGTAATTTCGGGAAGCGCATTTGTAACGGCACCGGCTACTTTTTTGTCCTCATTATTCATCGCGGTAACAATTTCAGACACAGACATTTTTTCAATGTTGCGGTAGGCCGATGGTAATTCCGTCGTTTTTACAAAATCTGACATCAGAAGCTTGTTTTGTTAAACGAAGCTACGGAATATGAGCCTTTTAGGAAAATGGGATGCATCGGTCACCCCGGTAAACCATAAATTGTCTTGAAGGTTGTCGGCAGTGTCGCTTCCCCTACTCGCTCCTTAAGCTGTTCACCGGATTCGCAAATGCTGCTTTAATCGCCTGGTAACCGAGGGTGATGAATGCAATCAGGAGTGCGGCAATTGCTGTGATTACGAATACCCAACCCGAAACCGGTATCCTGAACGCGAAGCTTTCGAGCCACTTATTTCCGGCAATCCAGGACAATGGGAATGCAATTAAAACCGCGAGGAAAACGAGTTGCAAAAAGCCCTTCGAAACCAGCACTATAATATTCGCGGTGTCGGCGCCCAGAACCTTCCTGATGCCGATCTCTTTTGTGCGTTGGCGGATCGTAAATGCCGCCAGTCCAAACAAACCAAGACAAGCCAGCAGGATGGCCAGGCAGGCCGAAATAGTAAGCAGCGAAGAAGTTCTCTGCTCCGACCTATACAGTTTATTGTAATCGTCATCCAGGAAGTGGTAGCTGAACGGCTGATCTCCAATTCGTTCCTTCCATACCTTTTCGATCTCCGAAATGGTTTGGGTCAGCCCGTTGCCGTCGATCCGGATTAAGAAATCATGGTTGTAATCAGGACCGAGAAATATCAGTAATGGACCGATTGGTTGATGAAGGCTATTGAAGTTAAAATCTTTTACTACGCCTACTACGGGTCCGCTTTCGCCTTTCTCGATCGTTTTTCCTATTGCTTCTTCCGGCTTCCATCCGAGTGTTTTTGCCAGCGTTTCATTGATAATGTAGGGTTGAACCGGATTTTTCTGATTAGCGGAGCTATCCAAGGTCGCACGATCAGAAGGCGTAAAATCCCTTCCGGCGGCCAGACGTATCTTCATTGTTTTCGTGAAGTCAAGGTCAACGGGAAGCGCATTGAGGGAGACAACATGTTTTCCCTTTTCATCATAAGCGGTTATTCCATCGCCCCAGCCTATATCTTCGGGCGTTTCGTAGGAGGCAGAAACAGACTGAACGCCTTTTACCTTCGAAAAAGCAGCCTTAAGGCTTTCAAAATTGTTATGCATACTTCCCCTGATAGGCAATACGAGCAAATGATCTTTGTCGTATCCCAGATCCTTATGTTGCAGAAAATTCATCTGCTGCAAAATGATTACGGTATAGATGATGAGGAAAACCGAAATTGAAAACTGCGCCACTATTAATGTTTTCCGCAGCCACTGGCTGCCTCCCGTGAAGTTGAACCCTTTTTTTAAAGCATTCATGATTTTACTGCGCGATAAGACGATGGCGGGATATAACCCGGCGAAAAAGCTGAAAATAATGCCTATTATGATCAGTGCAATTAGGATTACCGGTCTGAACAACTGCGATGAGCTTAACTGTTTTCCTGTCAGTTCGTTGAAGTAGGGCAGCAGAAATACGGACAGCGAGGCAGCGAGTAAGATTGCAATAAAGGTTACCAGGGAGCTTTCGCTGATAAACTGTACAAAAACCTGCCTTTTCGAAGCGCCCATTACCTTTCGCATACCGATCTCCCCTGCCCTTGTCGCCGATTGCGCAGTGGTAAGATTGGTATAATTTGCGAATGCAATAATGAGGATCAATAAAGCAATGGCGGACAACATATAAACAAAACGAATGCTTCCATTGGGTTCAAATCCTGCAAGGTTTGAATGCAGGTGCACCGTTGTTAAAGGTTCTAAATGATAAGTGAGATAATCATTGCCACCAATTCCAGCGTCTTCCCGCACAGAGGCAGAATGCATATAGGCACCAATCTTATTCTGTAAAGCCGGTATGTCTTCTGCTCGTTTTACCATCAGGTAGGTAATCCAGTTTGCCGTCCACCAGGTCTCATCTTTCAGGTTATCATTCAAACTCAAGAACGGACTTACAAAATCAAATTTTATTTGTGAATTACCGGGAGGATCGGCACAAACGGCGGAAACGGTGAGGAGACGGCTTCCCGAAGAAATCGTCTTATTAACCGGGTCTTCCGTCCCGAAATATTTCTTCGCCGCTGATTCTGTTATCACCACCTTATCGGCCGCATCGAGCGCTGTGGCAGCATTTCCCCTGGTGATGGGAAATGAAAACATTTTAAACAATGACGGATCAGCAAACAAATATTTCTCCTCATCAAAAACCCTGTCATTTACCTTTAAAGTTCTGTTGGTAACGTATGTACGCGTGTAGCTTTCCACTTCAGGAAACCGGCGCTGAAACTCCGGTCCGGGTCTGGTGCCGGTGGTTGCTACCGAATTGACCGTTCCTGCCGACCTGTACTCCATGGTAGCTCTTACAATCCGGTCTGCATTGACGTTGAATTTATCATAACTCAGTTCCTGTGTAATAAAAAGCACTATGAGAATACAGGACGTAAAGGCAGCAGTAAGTCCAAAAATATTTATCGCAGTGAACAGCCGGTTCTTTCTGAAATTCCTGAATGCAGTCTTAAAATAATTTTTATACATCGTAATACATTTTCCTTATTTGTAGAAACACAACAATGCCCTGAAG